>NZ_JBSQBN010000033.1:0-37934 GCF_053850585.1 Shewanella sp. A22 | reverse complement strand
AGGTATTCCACTTCTGTGTTACATCGATTTAAAAGGGAACAACCATTTCTACATCAATGTGCCTTGAATTGAAAAACCTGAGAGACTCTGAACTGACCAGATATTTAATGAGATTGGTATTAAATATCTTGCAAACTGGATGGGTCCATATATGCAGGAGGTAGCGCAACGCAGGAGCAGTTGCCGACGACGGCATGGATGCGGGAGGTAGAGCAACGCAGGAGCAGTTGCCGAGAACGACTATGTCTTCAAAAGGCTGCCTCGTATACCTCACTGATAATTTTCGCTTAAAGAGCAAATTCTAATGCGGATTGGTATTGCTGAGGTTAGTTAGTGCTCAGACGAAGCTGCACTTGGCTCATTCTGCTCAACACTATCAGCATTTCCATCACCCAATGCTTCATTGGTTATTGCTAATGCGTCTAAATCTTCCATTGCCATATCAATGTCACTTTGACCAGCATTCAACAACTCTTCTGCTTGCTCGACAAATGAGGCTTGCTGATCCATATCCTGTAATAACGTTGCGGCATTTTCTTCGGTCACATTCGAAATTGGCTGTTGACTCATCACCGCGTCACGTTGAACATTTTCACTGGCTTGGGAATTGAAGCGATTCAGTATTAAATTAATTTGCGGCTGGAATACAATGCCAAGTATGATCACAATCGCGGCGGCAGCAACATAGAGCCATTTACGGCTAGACACTTTTGTATCCGATTCCAAAGCAGCATGGCTTTGATTTGCAAAACGTTCAGGGTCAATCTGGGGTAAGATAGAAGCGTCAGGCCCTTTGGTCCGCATTCCAATAAATTGACCACCGTCATAAATTTCCATTTGATGACTAGAAACTTCACCCTCTACAATACCAGAACTCGTAATCACTAATTTATTGCATTGCAACTTACCTTTTAATAAACCCGCAACACGTATTTCTTGGCAAAAAACCTCACCATCAACTTCACCACCCGGTTCTATTTTTATATGGTCTGTAGAATCTATTCGGCCTTTCGTTTGGCCAGCGATCATCGCAGGACCTTGGATATTCATATGCCCATTTAATAACATATCAACACCAATATAAGTTATCCCCTTATTTTTATTATTCATTTTAGATCCTTGTTAGGGTTTATGCTCAGGGTTAGCGCTGTGTTATTGTTGTTTCAAGAGCTTAAAGCAAATACACCGTACAATAAAGCCAAGTCGATAATGGTATACTGTAAAGACGATAATTTACACTAAGCGTTATGTCACCATTACAAGCCTACCAACAACGTACTCAGCTAAATATTGTTGATGACCCAGCACAAGCGCAAGCAATCATTGCCCTTGATTTACTGTATCAGCAATATCTTGCGGCTAATTCAAATCCCCGAGGCTTATATTTATGGGGAGATGTCGGTCGCGGTAAAACATTTTTGATGGACCTATTTTGTCAGAGCATTTGCAGCTCACGCCCTAAGAAAAATAAAACGGTTTTACGCCTACACTTCCATCGCTTTATGGCTATGATCCACCAGCAACTAAATCAAATATCAGGGGTACGCGATCCATTAATTTATATTGGTAAGCAGATCGCGGCCAAATACTCACTTATTTGTTTTGATGAGTTTTTTGTTTCTGACATTGGTGATGCCATTTTACTCGGCCGGTTATTCGATACATTATTTCAATCTGGTGTCACCTTAGTCGCAACATCAAATGTTCCCATTGCAGACTTGTACAAAAACGGCTTGCAGCGCGATCGTTTCTTACCCACTATTGATTTGTTGCAAAAACACACCCAAATGATTCATTTAAACGGTCAAATTGATCACCGTATACAAGCAAATACTACAAAACAAAAAGCCACCGTATCTTGGTTAACTTTACCATCATTAACACCGCCTGAGTCAATGTTTCAGCAATTATGCCTGCAATACCCACAAGCAAATGAGAATGTCTCAACCCAGCCGCACTTAATCAAAATTTGTCATCGCGATATAGCCATAGCAGGCCAATATGGCCGGCTTGCTTGGTTTGATTTTTCAACATTATGCCAAGGCCCTCGCTCAGCACTGGATTATATTGATCTCGCCGGACAGTTTAGCCATATTTTACTCAGTAATGTGCCCAAATTAGGCGGGGAAGTACGCAGTTGGATTAGAGCCCGTGGCACTGAAGATGGTGCAATGGCGACCACGACTGGTGAACGACATTTGGCCTATGCAAGTGAAGATGATCCTGCTCGGCGCTTTATTAGCTTAGTTGATGAATTATACGATCAAAAAGTAATGTTACTTATCAACAGCCCCTGTAGCTTAGACGATTTATACATTGATGGAGCATTACAGTTTGAATTTAGACGCACTTATAGCCGCCTTATTGAAATGCAACAATGGATGTAAAAACCGTTTTTCATTCTACACATTCATTCACTGAACGGTGCATATGTAAACAACAAACTCTTGAGTTCTTAAGCTTGGTAATTTTCCACATCAGTAAAGCGAAGTAAAAAATTGTCTAATGCATCATTACTTGGATAATCAAATTGATATTTGTTGTGAAAAAATACCGTTAAACTGGCCTGAGCATCAGACAAGGTAATAGTATATCCATCATGATCGGTTTGCGCACTTATGCCGCATAACCAATAGTCATGCCCAAGATGACCATCTACAGCACCATCAATCGGACGTTTCTCGCCATATTGAGTGATTTTATTAAACACTTTTAACGCACGGTGAATATCGATTTCATTTTTCATATTATGCTCTACTGTTGATTTTCCGCATTACCATTTAACGACATTATACGCCAATTACAGTCAATAGATCAGTCGTTAACCGAACTTACCAGTCGACATAGGTGCAGTGTTTCACCCTCTTATTCACTTAAATCATTTCCCTTTGTTAACACAACAAGGCAAAATCCGGATACTTTATAACAGACAGAACCTACACCATGCCTGATATTGTGATTGCATTTTTTGCTCTCGGTTTGCTTGCCGGATTAATTAAGTCTGATTTGAAGGTCCCTAAAGCAACCTACGAAACGTTATCTATTTTATTAATGTTAACACTGGGACTAAAAGGCGGAATGGCACTGCACGGCGAAACGGGCAATCTAGTGATCACAGAATTACTGGCGGTTATCGTTTTGGGATTTATTATTCCACTCAGCCTATATCCTTTGCTCCGAAAGTTGATTCAATTACCACAAAAAGAAGCCATTAGCATTGCAGCCCATTATGGTTCTGTTAGTGCTGGTACATTTGCGGTAGTCATGGCAATGGTCGATCAATCTCAATGGCCTCTACGACCTGAAACAACATTGTATCTTGTCTTACTTGAACTCCCCGCCATTATCATTATGTTGTGGCTTCATCGCTATCTACAAGCTAAAACAGCTGGCAATGAAGTACATTCGTCAGCCGGAAGTATTTTGCACGAGGCATTAACAAGCCGCGGAGTGGTGCTATTATGCGGTGGAGTCGTAATAGGTTGGCTTTATGGCACCAGCGGAATGGCACCATTAACCCCCATGTTGTTAGGCGGTTTTAAAACCTTATTAGCATTATTTTTACTAGAAATGGGTATCAGTACTGCAAAAGTGTGTTTCCCTATTCCCTATAAACAGTGGCGTTTATTGGCGTTTGCTGCGGTTATTCCATTTGTATTGGCTTGGGCTGGCATTGGTTTAGGGCTATTACTCGATTTACCTTCTGGCAGTATTTTAGTGCTTGCAGGCTTAAGTGCTAGCGCGTCTTATATTGCTGCACCTGCTGCAATTAAGGCTGCTATACCTGATGCTAATATCGGTTTGGCTATGTTGGCATCTCTCGGAATAACGTTCCCAATAAATGTATTAATTGGATTACCCATTTACCAATGGTGGATTGAAAAAATATTAAATTAAACAAAATTTTAGCATTAAAAATGTTGTTCTACTCATACGTATAACGTTGTACACTCAGGCTTATTAATACAGTAATTAATCATCTTGATGGTGCATTGCTTTATCGACAAACATCGCCTTATCAACTTCAACTAAGTACTGATATAAATCTAACGGCTGTGTAGCTTTTCGGTGCACCACACCTTTGCTATAGCATAATGGGTAAGGCTTACAACCTTGCTCATTATGTTGTGCTACCTGTTGTTGAAAACGTTGCAGTACTGTCGTGACACTTGCATCATCGCTTTGACTCAATAACACAATAAATTCATCGCCAGCAAAACGGGCTATTACGTCGGACTCTCGAAAGCTATCAATGAGTATACTCGCAAAGATTTTTAAGGCTTTATCGCCCTCTTCGTGGCCATAAGTGTCATTAATTATTTTAAAGTAATCCAAATCAAAAAAGATTAAGCTTGTGTCAAAGCCAAGTCTATCGCTGTTAGCAATGGCTTTATTCGCCAGTAATTCAAAGCCACGACGGTTAGAAATACCCGTTAATGCATCTAAGGTATTTTGCTGTAGGTACAATAACTCTTCAGTCACTATTTTACCCAAATCTTCTAAGGCAATTTCATCGTCTTTGGAAAAGGCTCTCGGTTTATCATCAATAATACACAAGGTGCCTACTCTCACACCATTTGGCATAGTTAAAGGGAAACCGGCATAAAACCGAATATGGGGTGCAGCAAGCACAAGAGGATTATCAGCAAAACGTGCATCTTTTAGTGCATCGGGTACAACTAAAATATGTTTTTGATTTATTGTATGGGCACAAAATGAAATATCGCGCCGCGTTTCACATATATCCAACCCTTGGACAGACTTAAACCATTGGCGCTTGGAATCAACTAAACTCACCACACAAATTGATACTGAGAACAACCGTTTTGCTAATCGGGTGATACGATCGAAACGTTCTTCTGCGATCGTATCAAGTATATTCAGCCCTCTCAATGTCTCGAGTCGAGTGTATTCATTGTCAGGTATTGGCGCCAACAACATTAAACAACCTATTTAAGATAAATTACAATACCCTAATAAAAGCAGTTAAGTGGCTAAATATCAACCTAAAGCAGGTTAACAAATGGCTAAACAGTTAAAATGTCATTGTAGATTTCTATCACACCATCTGTTTTTTGCTGCACACTTTGTGTTGGTAATTTACTGGACAATTGTTGAAGTGTTAATTCATGGCTCTCATCACGAAGCCAGCAATAAGTTTGAGTTAAATGCTGTGCTTGCATAACTGGCAGCAATTCTAAATCGGCTAATATTTCAAAAATACGAACATTGTCAGACCAAATAGTGAGCTCTTGATATTGGTGAGCATATGCAAGCACTAAATATTGGGCGATAAATTCGATGTCGGCGATACCGCCTGCACTTTGTTTTAAGTCAAACTGCCCCGGTTCTACTTGCAACAAATGTTCACGCATTTTAATCCGCATATCTCTGACTTCTTTGGCAAGTTCGACTTTATTGCGTTCTTTTCGTAATACCTGTGAACGTAAATCGCTAAAACGTCCCGCAAGCGAATAATCCCCAAACACAAAACGAGAGCGCACGAGTGCTTGATGCTCCCACGTCCATGCTTCTTGCTGTAAATAGGTACCAAAATGTTCAATTTCACTGACAAGTAAACCTGAAGCACCAGACGGACGTAAACGCATGTCCACTTCATATAACTCACCTGATGTCGTACGGGTGGCAAATAAATGCACAATACGTTGCGCCAGCTTTAAGTAGAAATGACCATTATCAATGGAACGTGCACCATCGGTGGTGCCAGAGCCTGTATGTCCGTGTAAAAAAACCAAATCTAAATCTGAGCCATAACCCAACTCAATACCACCCAGTTTGCCGTATCCAATCACGGCAAATCCCATGTTGCTTGGGCTGGTGTTTTCGGGTACACCATGGCGCGCAGCTACCTGATGCCATGCTTGTAGTACCACTTGTTCAATAATGGCTTCCGCTAAAAAGGTTAAATGATCGCTTACCTGCATCACTGGTAACACGCCTGTCACATCAGCCGCTGCGATTTTGAGCTGTTGCGACAATTTAAACTGTCGCAACGCTTCCATTTGTTGTTCCATGTCATCTTCAGGCACACGTAACAAATACTGACGTAATTCGCTGGGATAATCATCAATAGAAGTGATGTCATACAACTGTGATGGATCAATTAACTCATCCAACAACATTGGAAAATTTGCCAATTCTCGAGCTATCCATGGGCTTGCACAACACAAGCTCACTAATTGCTGCCTAGCACCTGGGTTTTCACATAACAGCTCTAGGTAAGTCGTACGGGTTAAGATTTTATCCAGTACTTTAGACACAGGTTGAAACGCTTGGCTTGGTTTGATTTGACTAACCAACTCTTCAAGCAGCTTAGGCATAAGCTTATCTAAAGTTTCGCGACCTCTTGGACCGATAGAACGTTTCGACACGGTTTTATGCCACTCGTTTAGCAATGGCCATAATTCAGTATCTTCAATCTGTTGCTCTTGCAACAATGCGTGGGCGTGTTCATCCTGTTGTACATTCCAAAATAACGATGTCCAATGATCATTGTGATCATGCCCTTCTGCACCACCAACGGTATCATTAAAATGACCATGAATAGTGGCCATTGCCGCATGAATTTTTTGCCGAAGTTCAATTTCGTCTTCAATACCTAACGGATAACACAAACGTTGCCAATCAAGTTCATTATTAGGCAAGGTTTGTGTTTGTTTATCATCAATGGCTTGCAACAAGTTTTCAACGCGGCGCAATAGAATGTAACTGTGTTTTAGCTCATCAACGGCTAAATATTCTAATTGCCCTAAGCTGTACAAAGTATCAATCGCACCAAATAAACTTTGTTGACGTAATGCTGGCTCGCGCCCACCACGGATAAGCTGAAAACTCTGCACCACGAATTCGACTTCGCGGATCCCGCCAGCGCCAAGCTTAATATTGTCGGTTAACTGCCGACGCCTGACTTCTTGGGCGATAAGCTGTTTCATTTTACGCAATGATTCAATGGCAGAAAAATCAATATAACGGCGATAAACAAATGGCCGTAAAAGATCATGTAATTCATCACAATAGCCAGACCAAGGACCAAGCACACGCGCTTTGACCATGGCATAACGTTCCCAATCACGACCTTGTTCTTGGTAATAGTCTTCTAAACCACTAAAGCTGACCACCAAAGGGCCACTTTCACCATAAGGACGTAGGCGCATATCAACACGGAATACAAATCCATCAACGGTAACTTGGTCGAGTAAATTAACCAAACGCTGACCCATGCGAATAAAGAATTGTTGGTTGTCTTGAGTTCGTCGACCGCCAACAGTTTCACCATGCTCAGGAAAGGTAAAAATTAAATCGATGTCAGATGAAAAATTAAGCTCACGTCCGCCTAACTTCCCCATCCCTAAAATCAATAAAGGCTGTGGCTTACCTTCAGCGCTTGTCGGCGTACCATATTGCTGACTCATGTCTTGATATAACCAATCTCGCCCTGCAATAACTAGTGCTTCAGCCAATGCAGATAAGTCGAGAAGCGATTCTTCTACTGGGGTGTAATTTAAAAAATCCCGCCACGCTAAACGCACCATTTGTAAATTACGATATCGACGCAGAGTAGATTTAACGTGCTCCTCTTGAGTTAACTCAGTCAACAACGAATGTAACTCGGCATCAAATTCATTGCGCACAACATCATCTAATAAGCCATCAAATAACTGAACAATCCATTCGGGATGGCGACAAAGTTGCTCGCCTATATAATCACTCAACCCAAATACGGTAGTGAGCTCTTGCTGTTGCAAGGTGGTCAGTGCTGTTTTAGCTTCTGGCCAAACGTCGCAGAGTTTTAACCAGTAACGATCTGCGCTGTCTAGCATAGCCACAGATAATACCTTGTCACCTTGGATTTGCATGGCAATTATGATCCCTAAAGAAAATGAATAATGGACATATTATGTCGTAAATGGTATATCTATCGTTCAGTCAAATGCTCAGATTAATATCATTGACATCAAGATTACTATAACCTGTGTCATATTGAATTAGCACATGAAAAATCTACATTTTGGAGAAAACATGGTAGGTCACCTCCCCCGTGTACTCACATTGATAACGGTATTATTTATCGCATTAACCCTAAGTGGTTGCGGTGATGACAGACCGGAACAAATTGCTAAGTACCAGCAACTGACCCAACAACGCCTTGAATTGTTGGCCAATTCGCTCAACAACAATCAATTACGAAATGCGACGTTACTCAAACAATACACCAGTATTCTTGCAAAGCGGCAATCTGACTTAACCCCATTATTAGAAGAATTAGCTAAAGATGCTGGCACAGAAGGCCCTATGTTCAAGTCGTTAACTCGTCGTTATACAGACTTAAACGACAGTGCTAACTTCATTGATTTAGACCAGCAATTAGCCGAAGCACAAAATGTATATCAAGCTGCCGACAGCAGTTTGTATAACGATATGCTGTCTGACCCTGTTAATGTTGTCGCCGATATGTCCAATGGACAACTTGCCAGAGTGAATGCTATCAGCCGTGAAGCCGAAGCGCTAGCAAATGGCACCGATGGTAGCGGTGCTGGTAGTCAGCTTGTGGGCAATCCCGCTTATGGTAGTTGGCAAAACAATTCAAGCGGCACATCTATTTGGGCGTGGTATGGCATGTATGCAATGTTTTCTAACTTCACTCGCCCCATTTCTTACGACCGTTGGTCAGGTAACCGAGGTTACAGCTATTATAACGATGTGGGACGCTATCGTTACACTTCGCCAAAACAAGCGACTTCGCAAGCAAAAACCTTTGAACAAACCAAGAAACGTTTTAACAGCCAAGGAAAACGATTCGATAGCCCTTATGCCAAAACGCGTACAGGTTCTACTAGCTTGTCACGTCAAAGTGCTAGTGCCCCAAAAGCCAGTAGCACCACTCAGAGCGCGAGTCGAAAATTCCGTTCGAGCTATTCAAAAGACAGCAGTTTCCGTAACTCAAGCAGCCGCACTAGTCGCGGTGTTCGCCGTGGAAAATAGGTAAGGACTCACCATGACATTTTTTCAAGAATATGGGTTAACTCAAGATCTGGCGATTATTTTAGCCATTGATTTAACCATCGCTATCGTTTTACTGGCGCTAATGCGTTACTTGCAAGGCTGGAGTATTAAAGTCAACAGCAGTGCCGAACTAGCAGAACGAGATAATTTTGCATTTGGTATTAGTACCGCAGGTGCTGTCGCGGCATTAGGAATTGTGCTTACAGGTGCGATTACCGGCGAAGCTGCGCCATCATATTTAACTGAAGCTATCGGTATGTCGGCTTACGGCTTATTTGGCTTAGTGTTGATTAAACTAGGCCGACTTTTGCATGATAAAATTGCCTTAAATGAATTTGCTAAAAACGCTGAAATCCTTAAAGGTAATGTGTCTGTTGCCGTGGTTGACGCCGCAGCAGCCATTGCCACAGCCATTATTATCCGCGCAGTATTAATGTGGGCCGAAGATATTACCCTAGATACCTTCATTGCCATTTTCAGTGCCTTTTTAATCTCACAACTCATGTTAGTGATACTCACTCGATTACGTGAAAAACGTTATGCTCAACGTAATCAAGGCGCCTCAATGCAGCAAGCGTTAACCCAAGGCCAAACAGCGTTAGCATTGCGTCACAGTGGTTACATGATAGCCATGGCGTTAAGCTTTAATGCAGCAAGTCATTTCATTGTTTATAACCCAACAGCCCATCTAAACAACATTATTGGTTGGTGTGTGTTTTCATTAATCATGCTGGCTGTATTATCGCTATTAATCACGCTAGTGAAAAAACTGGTGTTAGCGGGTATCAATCTTGCTGAAGAAGTAGAAAAGCAACAAAACATTGGTATTGCAGCTGTAGAAATGGCAATTAGTATTGCCGTAGCCCTTATTCTCACGGCGTTAATGGCTTAATTTATGACAACACCTTTGCTCGATGAAATTCCCACCAATACAACACAGGGGGACTCGCAGCAAAGTCCCCTCCCATCCCGTCAAGTATCGTGGTTTGATGATGCCTTATTACTTGGCATCATGGCCTCGCTGGCAGGATGCGGGCTTATTTATGAATACTTATTATCTCACTATGCCGGCCGGATTCTCGGTGCGCTAGAAGCTGCCATTTACACCATGATTGGTTTAATGATTGTGTCGATGGGGGTAGGAGCCTTTGCCGCCCGCAAAATAAAATGTGCGTTCACCGGCTTTGCCATGCTCGAATTAACCGTAGCGTTATGTGGTTCATTTGCCATTATCGTTACCGCCGCTGTGATTGGGTTCGGCCAGCAACTGCCATTAATCATCGCCAATACGTTGGGCCTACCGCCCGATCATTTACCGAATGGTGGCTTTATTGCCAGCCTGCAAACCCTGAGCGAATACTTGCCTTATGTTTGGGGGGTATTGCTTGGGTTAATGATAGGCATGGAAATTCCGCTTATCGCCCGCGTTCGACAATCATTATCTGAAGCACACTTACTGCATAATGCCGGCACCATATATGGTGCCGATTACATTGGTGCAGGTGTAGGTGCGGCTATCTGGGTCGGCTTTATGTTAGCGATTGATATTCAATTAGCTGCCGCACTCACCGCCAGTGTTAACTTACTCGCCGGACTGGTATTTATCTGGCGCTTTTGGACGAAAATCAACCATGTCAAAGTGCTGCTAATTGGCCATATTATTGCCAGTGTTGTAATCGGCTTATTAGCGGTTAAAGGCCCAACCTGGGAGCAACACTTTAATAATTTATTGTATAAAGATCATGTAGTCTATGCCAAAGCAACACGCTTCCAGCAGCTCAACTTTACTGAACGTTTGCGCGGTGGCGGGTTAACTCCAGTTTATAATTTATACATCAATGGCCGTTTACAGTTTTCGAGTAGCGATGAGCATATTTATCACAGCTTCCTAGTGCATCCCACACTGGCTGCCAGCGCACGTCACGATAACGTATTAATTATTGGCGGGGGTGATGGTCTAGGGCTAAAGCAAGTCCTCAAATGGCAACCTAAATCTGTCACCTTGATGGATTTAGATCAAGACTTATTAGCATTGTTTAAATCACCACCAGCGGATATGCCACAACGCTTAAGCGATGCATTACTGGCGTTAAATGGTGATGCCTTAAACGATCCCCGCTTAACCTTGATGGTCGACGATGCATTTAACGGTGTCGATAAACTGATCCACAATGGGCACATTTTTGATGCCATTATTGTTGACTTACCTGATCCTAGCCACCCAGATTTAAACAAACTGTATTCAGATTTGTTTTATCGCAAACTCAATGAGTTACTCAGTGCTGATGGTGTGATTACAGTTCAATCGACTTCGCCTTACCATGCGCCGAAAGCATTTATGTCGGTTGGCAAAACACTCGCTGCGGCAGGTTTTAATGTCAAACAGTATCATCATAATGTGCCTAGCTTTGGTGAATGGGGCTGGAGCATAGGCAGTAAAATGGGCAGTAATCCACAACAGCGATTGGCAACCATCCAACAAATTCCAGTACCTGAAGATTGGCTAACACCAGGGCTTATCCATGCATCATTTGAATTTCCGAAACAGTTTTATAATGATATTGATAAAATCAAGGTAAACGAAATTGGTTCATTGCAACTGTATCACTATCACTTAGCTGCATGGTCAGAAAACGAAGTAATTAATCTTTTTTAATTGGAACAGATAGCACTTGACATATTATGTCTGAGTGCTATCTTTACTCACAGACATAATATGTCAATTAAGGACGAATATGAACATCCATACCATTGCAAGTCACCTAAATGGACTGTGCGATCAAAGCAAAACAGGTTTTCAGTTTGACTGCTATCCAATTGATGGTGACGTTGAAGTATTACAAGTCAATATTGTCAACCGTGAAGAAATTCCGGTATTTGTATCAGTAACAGATAACCAAATATTGTGTATCAGTTATTTGTGGGGCGAGAATGAAGTAAACCAAGATCGCCGAGCTGAAATGTTTGAGACCATGTTAGAACTCAACATTCCAATGCCATTATCTTCATTTGCAAAAATTGATGATAAATACGTGGTTTACGGAGCATTGTCTGTGCAATCAAGCATGGAAGAAATTGAACAAGAATTAGCAGTACTGTCAGACAACTGTCTGGAAGTCATCGACGAACTCGTCGAATTTTTAAACTAAGGAGCCAATTATGGGCATTCTAAACAAGATTCTTACCGCGTTTCGTGGTGGTGCAACAGAAGTTGGCCAAACTATCGTTGATGCAAACTCAACGCGTATTTTTGAGCAAGAAATTCGTGATGCAGAAAAACATTTAACTAAAGCCAAACGTGAACTAACTGACGTAATGGCCAAAGAAATGCAAGCTAGCCGCGAAATTGATCGCCTAAAACGCAGTGTTGCGGAGCACGAAGGTTATGCCACTCAAGCGCTAGAGAAAGGTAATGAAGCATTAGCTATCGAAATAGCAGAAAAAATTGCCCAGTTAGATGAAGAGCTATCTGAACAGCAAACCGCTAACGACAGCTTTAGTTCACATGCCGTGCGTTTAAAAGATTTAGTGAAAAAGACCGAGCGTCAGCTAAATGATTATCAGCGTCAATTAACCATGGTCAAAACCACTGAAAGCGTACAAAAAGCCACTGCGACGATCACAGACTCATTTGCATCAAGCAACTCAAAACTGCTTAACGCTAAAGACTCTCTAGAACGTATAAAAGCCCGTCAGCAACAATTTGATGACCGTTTAAAAGCATCAGAAACCTTAGCTGAAGAAAACAGTGATAAGTCATTGCACGCCAAACTAGCAGAAGCCGGTATTGGTGAGCAAAAGTCGAATGCTAATGCTGTGTTAGATCGCATTAAAGCACGCAAAGGTTAAGTTATATGGGATTTCTTAGTGGCCTATTCGGCAAAAAAGAAGCCCCGAAGCGCCAGCTTGACCACCCAAATAAACTGCTCAAGGGGGATATGATCACCCTTGATGACAGTTTTGCTTTGCCTACGCAATTACGTGGGCAACAGTTAAAGGTTGAAGCCATTCATACCTATGAATACCAGCGCTCGCAGCTTTGTGAATTCTTATTGCGTGGTCATTCAGGCACCGCAATTTATTTATCCTATATCCAAGAAGACGAGTCCTACCTGAGTATTTCACTTAAAATCAATCGTGCTGAAGTTGAACAGTTGTTTGATCTCAATGCCTTTGCAGAAATATTCGAAGAGCCAGGTAAAGCCGTTCTCACCGCGCAAACTTTATCTACAGAACTTGAAACCGAATTTGGCCAATGGTTAAGTGATGAATACCATCAACAAGAATTTGCTGGATTTGGTTATTTTCATCGTCAAGACTACCGCGGCTTAACCCCGCCACAGGATGAAAATGGTGCAACAGGTGAAGGCTTTGAAAGCTATAGCTTAGTCAATAACCAAGATACCCACGCCATTGATATTGAAGTCTATGAAAACGGTGAAACGGAAGTGATGTTAACGTTATATCGCCCATTAACCGATATTAGAGAATACTGGCCAGCAAGCTGACACAAATAGGAGATAACGTTTTAATGAGCTCAAGCAAACCGTTACCCGATAAATGGCTTAAAAACCAACAAGCTGCAAAAGCCACCCAAGTAGCTTTTGATCTGGATGAAAAGTTTCAATATTCTATCCGCAAAGCGGCTTTAGATAAAGGTGTGAGCCCGTCAGACCAAATACGAACAATCCTTGGATTATCAGTATCTAAACGACCAAAACGCCCACGTTTAACCGTGTCGTTGAGCGGTGAAGACTATGTTTTATTAGCACAAAAATATGGCCTAGACAGTGATGCTCAACTTGAGATAAAAAAACGAGTATTAGATGACTTAGTCCACTTTGTAGATAAAACATCATAGCATTAACCTAAGACCATCTGGGTTATGCCGATTTAAAACAACGCACTAAGCCCCTGCCCTGTGCGTTTTTTGTTATGATAATAAATTAAGCCTATTATCTAACAAATTTAAGCGGACTTAACCACATGCTAGAATCAAAACGTTGGTCCATCAAAAATGTCGAAGCACCGAGTCCATTCGAACTGGCGATGATGGTCTTATCGTTAGTCTCAGTGGTCATCGTACTGACAATCACTTTTGGGCATCTAGGTGCCGAAACCAATAAAGTATTATTTTATATCGACACCACAATATGTGTCATTTTCTTGATCAATTTTTTTTATGGCTTAGTCAAAGCACGCAATAAAACCTACTACTTAAGGCACCATTGGATAGACTTTGTTGCCAGCATTCCAGCCATTGAAGCTCTGCGTATTGCACGTATATTCCAAATATTAAGAGTCATCCGGCTGATCCGCATGAGCCGATCATTGATCATCCCTTTGTTACGTCAACGGAAACAGTCCACATTAGCCAGTTTATTAGTCGCAATGGTGTTAATTTTAGCCACTGCATCTGTGCTTATTTTATTAGTGGAAAGCGCAGAACCTAATGCGAATATCCAAACCGCTGAACAAGCTCTTTGGTGGGCATTAGTCACTATCTCAACGGTCGGTTACGGTGACTACTATCCCGTCAGTACTGTCGGTCATGTCATTGGTGGTTTGGTCATTATCAGTGGTGTCAGCTTTTTTGGGGTGATTTCTGGTTACATGGCCTCAGTATTTGTGGCCCCAGATGAACAAGAACGTAACGAAGCACAAGAGGCTCAAGCAGCACATAAAGAACAGATTAATAATCAACTGACTCAGGCTCTCGAACAAATGCAGCAAAACCAGCTAAAAATGGAACAAAACCAACAACAAATGCTAGATGAGATCGCTAAATTAAGACAACAACAAGATCAAAATTAATCATCAAGCTAAAGCGAAACACAGCCCAATATAAAGCCCAAGGTAATCTATACCTTGGGCTTTATATTAACTAACCACCCACTAACTTTTGCCACCAAGACAAAGGTTCACCGCAATTTTCCGCGGGTCGATAGCTGCTCTCTAGTGCCGGCAGGCCAATGATATTGTCACAATTGCCTTGCTTAGCCGCGCCAGTGGTGCGATCAAAATAGCCATTTATAACGCCATTAACAGGGATCATACGTAAACTCAGTGGTGGGCGTTGTTGCAAGAATGCTTGATACACTGCCATTGCACCACTACTACCGTACAAACCCGTTTTACTATTATCATCTTGCCCAACCCAAATAGCTGCAACATTACGCTCATCAAATCCAGCAAACCACGAGTCACGACTGTCATTACTGGTACCCGTTTTACCTGCTAACCGAATACCAGGAAATGCGGCACCTAAACGCTTAGCGGTGCCATTACGTACCACTTGATTCATCGCATATTGGATTAAATAATCTGTCGCAGGATTGATCGCTTGGGATCCAGCCGCACGACTCACATCCAAAGCTTGATTTTGACTATCTAACACTGCGGTAATAGAGGTTAATTTACGATAACGACCTCCGTCAGCCAAGGTTTGGTAAACCTGCGCTACCATCAATGGCGAACCATTCACGGCACCAAGCAACATAGATGGATAAGGTGAAATATTATCAGCCCAACCCGATTGTTGTAGTGTAGAAGCAACATTATTAACACCAACGGCTAAACCGACATTAACTGTGGGGACATTCATCGAATCTTTAAATGCTGTCAGCAGAGGCACTTGACCACTGAATTTCTTGTCAAAGTTCTTTGGTGACCATGTTTTACCTTGTTCATTTTTTAATGTTATCGGCTTATCTTCAACAGGTGTAGCCAAGGTGAATTTATCACTTTGGTTTAATGCGCTGGCATATACAAAAGGTTTAATTAAAGAACCAATTGGACGACGAATTTCAACGGCACGGTTAAATCCTTCATAACCTGGTACTTTATCGCCAACCATGGCCGCAATACCACCACTGTACTTGTCGGTAACAACCATACCCACCTGAATATTTTTAGCGCGTTTATTTAACGAAGCCATGGTAGATGACACCGCTTTTTCTGCAGCTTCCTGGGCCATAGGATCTAGTGTGGTATACACTTTAATGCCAGACTGCTGCAGTAACGAATCGCCATAACGATCGCGTAGCTCTTGCTTCACAACAGCAAAAAAGGCGGGTAATTTTTGGTGCACCGATTTTTTTGCACTACGTAAACCAATAGGCGACTCTGTCGCGGCTTTATATTGCGCCACTGAAAGCTTATCGTTTTCCATTAATATGCGTAAAACGAGGTCTCGTCGTTCTTGAGCTCGTTCAGGGTAGCGCCACGGATTGTAATAAGATGGCCCTTTAATTACCGCCACCAAAAAGGCTTGCTGCGATACCGTTAACTCACCAACAGGACGGCCAAAATAAAACTGTGAGGCTAAGCCCATGCCGTGTACACCACGAGACTTATCTTGCCCCATGTACACTTCATTGAGGTAGGCTTCTAAAATTTCATCCTTGCTGTAACGAAAATCAATAATCAACGCCATTAACGCTTCGCGTACTTTACGCACTATAGAGCGCTCACTGCTTAAAAAGAAATTTTTGGCTAATTGCTGGGTCAACGTTGAACCGCCCTGCACAGTACGGCCAGCAGTAATATTGACCATTGCCGCACGGGCAATAGCTAAGGGATTAACCCCAAAATGATCATAAAAGCTACGGTCTTCCACTAAAATGAGTGCATCGATAATAATGCTAGGGATCTCAGGACTAGGAACAAATAAACGATCTTCCCCATCGCCAGCAATAATGCGATCGAGTAATACCGGCTCTAAATGGAATACCGCCAATTCACGCTTGTCAGACATACGTGTCACTGAACTCACCCCTTCAGAGTCAAAGCTAATCATCACGCGTTGCTCAGCTTGATTGCCTTCGGGATGTAAAAACGGCCGACGCCATAATTCAATACGAGTACTTGAAGCCGAAAACTCGCCAACTTGCCTTGGATTAGCCACTTTACGGTAACCAAGCAGTTTCAACTCGGCCATTAATTGAGGATGGTTAATTGCCGCACCTGGGTATAGTGCCATTGAACGACTAAACACTTGAGCTGGTAAATGCCACTTTTGACCTTCAAATTTTTGCGCAATAATTTGATCTAAATAAATCGCATAAAAACTGACCACGGCGGCACCCACAATGGCTAATTTCCACGTGAGTGACCAGATTTTACGCCACAATGATGAACCACGCTTTTTTGCTGTGGCCGAAGACTTTTTAGTTTTTCTGGTTTTTTTTGTCATAACTGATTGATTCGTTTTCCATATAATCCTGAAATATGTACATATAGCTAATAAATGCTATAGCTTATCTACACGCTAGGCGTTTTCTTTTTAGTATATTTGGTTGCTACTGTATTTACAGGATCATCTGGCCATAAATGCCTTGGATAACGACCGCGCATTTCTTTTTTTACTTCCATATAAGGACCTTGCCAAAAACTGGCTAAATCAGCTGTGGCTGCTAATGGTCTTTGTGCTGGCGATAATAGCTCCATTGTTACCGTCATTTTGCCGTGTAATATGGTCGGGCTTTGCGCTAAGCCTAACGCTTCTTGCAATCGTACACTTAATAAAGCTCGTCCTTGTTGTTCGGCGTTATGATAAAAATGCCCATCAACATCTAATGGCATCTGGTAACGAATAGGGGCACGAGTGCCTGTTGCCATCGGCCAATGTGTCGGCACTAATTGTTCTAATAGCTGTTGCTGTTGCCAGTTGAGTAAGTTTTTCACCAACCCATAAGCACCAACCTTAGTTAACGCGACCAGTGAGCGAATGTTATCTAAATAGGGCCCAAGCCAATCTTCTAGTGTCGCTAATAAATGCTCATCGGTTAAGCAGGGCCAATCATGCTCTGGTGTAAAATGACGTGCTAATTCAACCCGATATTGTAACTGGATTAATTTGTCATCACGATTAAGAATTGTTAACCCTTTAATGCGGACCTGTTCCAATAATGCGGCGGTAATTTGTGCGGGCTCTGGTGTAATTCCAGTATCGGTTTTAATAATAACCTCACCGATTTTGGTATGTTTTTCAGCAAAGAAACGCCCTTTTGCTTCATCCCAACCACCGTGAACATGAGTGGTCACTAACGAGGCAAGTTCTGCAGTAAACAAGCGTTCATCTAACCTTGCCGCAAGGTAAATTTGCCCAGCATTACGACCTTGAGTCTCTTGAAAGTCAGCAACCACTAACCAAGGTTCATGAGCCAAACTGTCTTCGGCATTGATCACCACACCCGTACCATTACTTAATAAAAAGCCTTCATGACCACGAGCTTTGGCAATACGATCAGGGTAAGCAAGTGCTAACAAATAACTAATATCACGTGTGGATGCATTACGTATTGCTTCATTGACCTGTCCCGATATCGCTAAAGATTGCTGCCATTGTCTTACTTGTTGTTTAATCTGTCCCTGCAAAGCCTCGGTCAAATAATGATGAATATCAGCGCCTTTTTTCGGTAATCCACGGGCTTCAATAATGCCTGCTAAAACGCATGCTAACAGACAAAGCAGTGGCTGATTGTCTTGCAAAGCAAGTTGTTTAGCTTTAAGCAGCATATGTGCTAAGCGTGGATGACAACCTAATGCATAAGCCTCTCGACCAAGTGGTGTTAACTTATGTTGCTGGTCAATTAATTCCAATTGAATGAGTAACCGCCAAGCAACTTGTTCATGGATCTGCGGCGGCGGTGTGAGCAGTGATAACTCGGCAAAGGATTTAGCCCCCCAATTGGCACAATCAAGCGCCATTGCAGTGAGCTCTGCTTGAGTGATTTCGGGTTCATCAACGTTACGCATTCGCCCTTGCTCTTCTTGGCTCCACAAACGCACGCAATAACCAGCTGCTAAACGCCCTGCACGGCCACTACGCTGAATTGCCGAGGCTTGGCTAATACGCTTAAGCCCTAAGCGTGTCACGCCGGTTTTAGGGTTAAAACTCGCTTCACGACGATAACCACTGTCGATAACAAGAGTAATGCCTTCAATCGTTAAACTCGATTCTGCTACGTTGGTCGCGAGTACAATTTTACGTTTACCCGGTTCTGCTGCGCGAATGGCGAGATCTTGCTCCGCTGACGACAAGTCGCCATACATAGGACAAATAAGCCATGATGCATCCAAACGCTGAGCTAATAGTCCGGCTAATTTACGGATCTCACCTTTACCGGGTAAAAATGCGAGCACACTACCTTGCTGATATGGCGCTAGATTGGAGTCTGAAATAGTATCGATAATCACGCGAGACATGTGCGTTAGCCACATCTGTTGACCAGAGCAAGGCTGATAAGCAATCTCAACGGCAAAACTGCGGCCATCGCTATGTATTTGCGCAGCATCGGGCATCAAGGTGTCTAGCGGCAATCCCGACAAGGTGGCTGACATAGCAATAAGGTGTAAATCGTCACGCAATGATTGCTGTACTTCCAATGCTAACGCCAAGCCTAAATCGGTAGGAAGGTGACGCTCGTGAATTTCATCGAAAATAATCACATCAATCCCACTCAGTTCAGGATCTTGCTGGATCATTCGGGTCAAAATACCTTCGGTAACAATTTCTAAACGAGTATTTGCGCTGACTTTTGACTCACCGCGCACACGATAACCCACCAGCTGCCCAACCGGTTGTCCCAATTGTTTAGCGATAAATTGTGCAACATTTCTGGCGGCGACTCGACGAGGTTCAAGCATCAGAATTTTGCCACTAATTTCAGGCCAAGCTAACATGGCCAATGGCAATGCCGTTGATTTACCCGCGCCGGTAGGTGCTTCAAGAATAATCTGTGAATGGGTGGCAAACTGCTCACGTAATGCATTGAGCACCGCGTGAATAGGTAATGTCGTAGATATTGCTGAGGGCTGCTGTGCGTATGTTGAGGTCAAATGCATTAACTTTTACGGCGATTTTCTAGAAGCCATTTTACCCACAATTGCACCGAGGTGTCATTAATTGCTGATATCGCATATTAATCAGGTGTCAGGTCTCTTTTTTATTGCAATTTATGTTAACCAAGGCGTCCGTAAACCATGTTGTAATTCAGCTAATCTAGTCGGTTTATTGATGGCATAACCTTGGGCATAGTCAACGCCAATATTTTTAAGGTACTGACCAATATCGGTGTTTTCAACAAACTCTGCAATCACTTCAAACCCCATGTCTTTGCCTAGCTGACAAATAGCCGACACAATGGCTTTATCATTGCGGTTTTGGCATAAGTTCACCACGAACTGACCATCAATTTTTACGTAATCCACATCAAGACATTTTAAATAGGCAAAGCTTGAAAAACCAGAACCAAAGTCATCTAAAGCAACCTTACAACCTAGAGGTTGTAATAATTCAATGAGCCCTGTGGCTTGTTCTAACTGACTAACCGCTGCTGTTTCGGTAATTTCAAAACATAATTTGCTGACCAGTTCTGGCTCAACCATCAAACGCATTTCAAGCCAATTCATAAAATCTTTATCTGCCAGCGACATTGCCGACAAATTTACCGAAACCATAGAAAGTTGCGCCCAGATGGCTAAATTATCGCCACCCCATTTGAGCAAATTATCTATCACCCAGCTATCTACACGTGGGGCCAGGTTATAACGTTCTGCTGCGGGTAAAAATACGTCAGGAGAGACGTATTGGCCATCACTTCGAACCATACGCAACAAGATTTCCATATGGATCCCTGTTTCTGGTTTATCGAGTGGCTCAATTAATTGGTAAAATAACTCAAACTGATTTAACGCAAGTGCACCGGTAATATCAACAGAGGCAAGCATTTGGTTATACATAATGTGCATTTGTGGATCGTCAGAATTATAAAAATGCCAACGATTGCGGCCTTCTTCTTTGGCTAATCGGCAAGCCGCATCAGCCTTGCTCATCACACCATAAATATCTGGGTCAACATAATCGACCAGTGCAATCCCAATGCTGGCACTAATATTGTGCTTAATGCCTTTCCAAGAAAATTCGTGATCAAATAATTGTTGGCAAATTCGCTTCGCCACTTGTTTAGCTGATGTGATATCAGAATAATACATCAACAAACCAAACTCATCTCCGCCTAAACGCGCCACAACGTCGCCTTTGCGTAATAATTGTTTTAATCTCGTCGCCACTTGTTGTAATAATAAGTCACCCGCTTGATGACCACTAAGATCATTTACCACCTGAAATTGATCAAGATCGAGAAAAGCAATGCAAGCTGGAGGGGTATCTTCATCATTAAGCAACTCTTCGAGCATATTTTCAAATTGTAGCCGGTTGGGTAATCCGGTCAATACGTCATGATTTGAATGAAATGACAACTCATCGGCAAGTCGATAACGTTCGGTAACATCTTCAATCATTAACAATAGCTGTTGTTGGCGATTTAACGCATGACAAAAGCTAAATTTATACCAATGATTTTTTGTGCCATTTCTTAACGGCACCTCACACCAAGCTTGGCGTAATATCCCTTCTCGAACTATGTGTAACGTATCAATAAGCAGTTCATGTTCATCTTTGTGTATCAGGTCAAATAAACTCTGCCCTAAAGCGATAGGAAGTGCATTCTTACTCGTATCATTTTGTAAAACGACACGGTCATGTAAATCGATAAATGCACACGGCATCGGCAATAACTGAAATAATTCTTGATACTGCCTATCTTTATTGTCTAAAAGCACCGCTAGCCGACGCAACTCAAGTGATGATGCCAATTGATACGCGGTATCGTCCAATAAATTCTGCATAAAAGAAACAGGGTCATCATGTTGGCTAGCAACGGGGTTGGCATTCGATGCACACAAAGTACCTAAAACAACTTTAACATTACCAACTTGCAGAACGGGGCTTAGCCCAAGATGTTTACAATCAATATCAAGCGCATTAAATGTGTCCAAAAGGGGTAACAATATGGGATGTTCATCCTCCATTAACCGTTGCTCTGGTAGATGAGCATAAATAATCGGTTGATGATTACAAAATAATGATTCACACAATGATGAATTGGCTTGTAAATGCTGGTTAAACAGTATTTCAGATGTTGGAGAAGCACCAAAATGGCTCACACATTGCTGTTCAAATGTATCAATAATATCGGTATCGACAGCAAATAATTTGTCATGCTGACAAGTCAACACAAAAGCTGCGCTACACGCTAACCTTTCACACACTAATTGCAGTGCCTGATTAAGCAGAGACAACACAGAAGTGTCATTCCCCTCAATAGGTCCATTTGTAAAAACGCTTTTCAATAGTTGCTGTGTGCTATCGGTCATTCATTAACTCAATCAAGGTTAGCTATTAATTTTCTTAAAAAAAGTCAATTATCTCATATGTGCTCAGAGTCTAATTTACCTAATACTAACAAAGTAATCAGCTGATAATGAGATATTTTTTGCAATACATTTATATTAATAATTATGTTTTAATTCAACAGGCAAGCTATTGATGCAACATGCAATAAGAGACAACTCTTTGTTTAGAGAATCCAATAGCAAGTTTGATATTACCGAGGCAATAATTTGTTATTTTATCGGAGTTAATACCATCCTTTGACCCGAATCGAGATGAGCGATTAAACGCTCAAACCAGAGTCTGTAAGGCTGCATCGCGCATATTATCCTATTTTGCACAGTAACGACGGGGTCTAAATCAATGTCCATACAAAAAAATGACAAACACTATTGCAATATACGCGCAACGGTTTTATCACGTTCAATGCAAAATAAATGTCGAAGCGGGTGCTGGAGAAGAAATACTAAGCAGAAATGATGGCATGGTGGAAAAATAAAGCAGCCACAAGAGCTGCCGACGGTATCAACAATATTAGGATTGCTCTTTGTGGCAAGCGATTAACTTATAAAAACGTAACCAATAACAATTGCCGCTAACTTAATGATACAAAGAGCCAACCCATTCATATTAAAAATGTTAACCAGCAGAGCGCTAGTCTTTTAACAACTCTGCAATGGTTAAGACACCATGGGTTGTCGCACCCGCAGCCCATAACGGCGACGCAGATGATTCAAATGCTGCAGCTAAATCAACATGTAACCAATTGGCTTGTGGTGATACAAAGCGCCACAAGAAACCTGCAGCATTTGATGCCCCACCAGCACCACCGCCTTTAACTGGACGACTATTTGCAGTATCAGCATAGGCAGATGGGCACATATCTTTATGCCAAGCATCCAAAGGCAAAGGCCATACATTTTCAGATACCGCTGCTGCACGTTGCTGTGCTAATTGTAACGTTGCCGTTTGTGGTGAAAAGATCGCATTATAATTAGACCCCACGGCCATCACAGCAGCCCCCGTTAACGTCGCAGCGTCAATAATTAATTCAGCCCCAGTTTCAGACGCAGCTTGTAGCCCATCAGCTAACACTAGGCGCCCTTCAGCATCTGTATTAACCACTTCCACTGTTGTGCCGTTTTTATAGGTTAAAATATCACCCAACTTAAAAGCATGACCACTGACTAAGTTTTCCGCGCAACATAAAAATAGCTTAACGCGTTTATTCAAACCAGCCTTCATTGCAAGGCCTAATGCAGCTGTGACAGTGGCGGCACCGCCCATGTCACATTTCATGGCTAACATGCCTTCTGACGACTTCAAGCTATAACCGCCTGAGTCAAATGTAATGCCTTTACCCACTAAAGCAACAGATACAGGTGCATCGGCACCTAATGGATTAAAATCCAGCTCTAACAACGCAGGAGGACGTTCACTGCCACGACCAACAGCATGAATACCGACCCATTTTTTCTCTAATAATTCTTGGCCTTCAGTAATTGCAAAGCTGACATGGTCGCCACCAATATTTTTTAACCAAGACGCAGCTTGATTCGCTAACGATAAAGGCGATAAATCTTCAGGGGTATCATTAATTAATTTACGAGCAAACTGAGCCGCTACAGCACGATGATTCAACGTCTCTTTGTCAGCATCGCTGCCACACCAATCCACTTGATATCCAGCTTTAGCTGTAGCAAAACCTTGTGCAAATGCCCACTGTGAATGCAAATTCCATAATCCGCCCTCTAACTGCACATAATTAATACCTTGAGTGCGAATTTTTCTGGCGGCCATTTGCACTTGTCGCAGTTCATCGCTACCCGATAAATGGATCGTCGCCTTAGTACCTTGGTAAGTCACATCAGCTTTACCCCAATGTTCTGCAGGGGCTTCTGTGGTGAGAGTAACGGTCATAATATTCATAATAATCCCTTGTGGTAAGACTAATAACACCAATGCTCGCGCTTAATCACGAGCCAATGGCAGTAGTGTAGACAAAACATAATCGATAAACCAAGCTAAAGTTTGTTAGCATTGTTGTAAATTAACTCATTAGATGAGCCATCGATGAAATTCACCCCTAAATTAGCGTCCGGAGTATTCATTAAACGCTATAAACGCTTTCTTGCCGATATTATGCTACCCAACGGACAAGAGATCACCATCCATTGTCCCAATACTGGCTCAATGAAAAATTGCTTATTTCCAGGTGAGAAGGTGTGGTTTTCCACCTCAGATAATCCCAAACGAAAATATGCCCACACATGGGAATTAATGCAGACAGATCTGCAGCATCTTATCGGTATAAATACAGGACGCGCCAATGCACTGGCCGAAGAAGCAATTAATCGGCAAGCCATACCTGAGCTACTTGGTTACGATAATTTAAAACGCGAAGTGAAATACGGTCATGAAAATAGCAGAATCGACATATTACTCACTAGCCAAAACCGCCCAGACTGCTATATTGAAGTAAAGAGCTGTACCTTATTAGAAGATGAAATAGGCTATTTCCCCGATGCCGTTACCACTCGAGGGCAAAAGCACCTTAGAGAACTCATACACATGGTAACATTGGGGCACCGTGCAATTTTATTTTTTGTGGTGCAACACAGTGGCATAAGGGACGTCAAACCCGCACGACATATTGATCCACAATATGCAGATTTACTTGAACAAGCTGTATCTGAAGGTGTTGAAGTGATAGCTTACAAAACTGAACTATCACCACTAGAAATTAAAATAACCAGTCCTTGTAAGGTAATTGTTTAGATCAAAAAAACAAAAATATGAAGTAAAAAATTTGCCTCGTCATAGAGTTTCTGCTATAGATAGCGGCCGTAAATTTAAGACGCCCTTAAAACGCAAATGATTACAGGAGATGCGTTATGCCTGAAGGCACTAAAACACTTGGCGTACTCGCTATCGCTGGTGTAGATCCTTACCAGGAGTCAGCTGGTGAAGAGTATATGAATACCAAGCAACGTGGTCACTTTAAATTGATCCTCGAAGCATGGCGTAACCAATTGCGTGAAGAAGTAGACCGTACGTTAACTCACATGCAAGATGAAGCTGCAAACTTTCCTGATCCTGTAGACCGTGCAGCACAAGAAGAAGAATTCAGCTTAGAGTTACGCGCTCGTGATAGAGAACGTAAACTCATTAAAAAGATTGAAAAGACGTTACAAAAAATCGAAGAAGACGATTTTGGTTTTTGTGACTCATGCGGTATCGAAATTGGTATCCGCCGTCTTGAAGCTCGTCCGACAGCCGATCAATGTATCGACTGTAAAACGCTAGCTGAAATAAAAGAAAAGCAAATGGCGGGTTAAACCGTGATTTAAAAGGGCGAGATTATCTCGCCCTTTTGCTTTCTAGCATTTAAAAATTGACAGCATAGTAACGTTCCGTAAACTCGGTGATGTCTGTGTTAATTTAACGACCCAAAAAATCACCTCATGAGTACAACTCAATACATTGGACGTTTTGCGCCATCCCCATCAGGGCCTTTACATTTCGGTTCATTAATTGCTGCATTAGGCAGTTATCTTCGTGCACACAGCCAACATGGCCAATGGTTAGTCCGTATAGAAGATATCGACCCCCCACGTGAAATTACCGGTGCCAGTGACGACATACTACGCACTCTCGACGCTTATGGCTTACATTGGCATGGTTCCGTGTTATATCAGCATCAGCGTTATGATACTTACCAACAGCAAATCGACACACTGATAGCCAATGACCAAGCTTATTACTGTCAATGTACCCGTAAAACCATTCAAGCCAGTGGAGGCATATACAATGGCCGTTGCGGCCAATGCCAACCACGATTAACCCGTGGGGCCATTCGTATCCGAAATAATACCAAAACAGATCATTTTACCGATTTAGTTCAAGGGATGACCAAAGTTAATGCAAATTTCGCTGGAGAAGACTACATCATTAAACGCAGCGATGGCTTATATGCCTACCAGCTCGCTGTAGTTTTAGACGACGCTTACCAAGGCATATCAGAAGTAGTAAGAGGGTGTGATTTATTGGAAGCCAGTTGCCGACAAATCAGCTTGTTTTCACAACTGGGCCTAGCGCAACCAAACTGGTTACATTTACCCCTAGCCTGTGCACAAAAAGGGCTTAAACTGTCAAAACAAAATCATGCGCCAGCCATTGACATAACCCACCCACAAGCCAGCATTAATGCCGCACTGACTTTTTTAGGTCAGCAAAAGGTCGATGTCGACTCCGTTGACGTCATGCTTAAACAAGCCATAACACAATTTAACGTGAATGCTATTCCACAGCAAAAAGAAATTGTCTTATCGGCAATAAACCGCTAGGGATGATCATTATTAAATATAATAAGCCCTTTTTAGCATAACGGCACGTATACTCATTCGAACACATTTAATGTATTATACCCGCCAGATTTTTAATCAAATTATTTTAGCATTCCGAGGTGTCTTATTTTTCGCCGTATTAGCCAATTCTGCAAACAGCTATTTGAAAACAACAAAGTAGCTCCTGTACTTGAAGAACCCATTCAGGACGATGGCTTGCGTCTGGATATTATCTCCAGAGATGGTCACTCAATTTCACGTCGCCAAATTAGTGAAAACGCACTAAAAGTCCTCTACCGTCTAAATAAATCAGGTTATAAAGCCTATTTAGTGGGTGGTGGTGTGCGCGATATTCTATTAGGTCTTCAACCAAAAGATTTTGACGTTGTCACCAACGCCACCCCAGAAGACATTAAAAAGCTATTTCGAAATTGTCGTTTAGTAGGCCGTCGCTTTAGATTAGCGCACATTGTTTTTGGTCGTGACGTCATCGAGGTTGCGACTTTCCGTGGCCATCATAGTGAAAATAACGATAAAGTATCAAAATCTAACGCAGAAGGCCGCTTACTGCGCGACAATGTTTACGGTGAGATTGATGAAGATGCAGAGCGTCGAGACTTTACCATCAACGCACTCTATTACGACATAAGCGACTATTCTATTCGTAGTTATGGCGGAGGAATAAACGACCTCAACGATCGAAAGATTAAACTTATTGGCGATCCAGAAACCCGGTATCGCGAAGATCCAGTTCGTATGCTTCGTGCCGTGCGTTTTGCCACTAAACTCGATATGCAAATCGAGGCCGTTACCGCTGCCCCCATCAATATGCTTGCCCCATTATTAAGCGACATTCCAGCTGCGCGTATGTACGAAGAAGTCTTAAAGCTCTTCTTTGCCGGTAAAGCTGAAGCTAATTACCACATGATGCAACGTTTGGGTTTGTTCGCGCCATTGTTTCCGCAAGTCAGTGCATTAATTGAAGAGTCGCCTAAAGGCCATACAGCCAACATGCTGCAAGCCGTAATGCGCAACACGGATATCCGTGTAAAAGAAGAGAAAACGGTCACGCCAGCATTTTTCTTCGCAGCGCTATTGTGGTACCCCGTTAAACAACGGGCAGATGATATTGCCATTGAAAGTGGCTTAACCCATTATGATGCACATGTAGCAGCGATGGGCGAAGTGCTTGAGCAACAATGCCGGACAATTAGCTTGCCACGTCGATTTAGCACCCCAGCTAGAGATATTTGGCAACTGCAACTGCGCTTAGAACGCAGCCAAGGAACTCGGGCCTTTAAGCTGTTAGAGCATCCTAAATTTAGAGCCGCCTATGATTTATTATTACTTCGCGGCGAAGCCGAGGCAGGCAATACAGCCAAAATAGCCCAATGGTGGAAAACCTTCGTAGAAGCAGATGAAGCCGACCGCAGCGACATCGCTAAGAATGCCAAAGGGAATAATAGCCGTAACAGAAATGCACCGCAGCGTAAGCGCCGCCGTAAACCTGTTGCGAAAGCGAAACCAGAAGCTGAATAATCATGCTGGCAACTCAAGTTTATGTGGCTTTAGGGGCGAATCTAGCCAACCCAACACAACAACTAGATGACGCAATTAATGCACTTAATCCTTTGTCCATAGAAAATTCATTGTGTGTTTCTAGCTACTATAGGTCAAAGCCAATGGGGGATGTTGTACAGCCTGACTACGTTAATGCTGTAGCAGGCTTTAAAACAACACTCCAACCCATTGAACTGCTTGATAGATTGCAAACTATTGAACAACAACAAGGTCGTGTCAGGCTTCAACATTGGGGGCCTCGCACCCTAGATTTAGATATACTGCTATACGGCCAACAACACATAACATTGCCTCGACTTATAGTGCCTCATTACGGCATGAAGCAACGCAGCTTTGTATTAGTACCATTAGCCGAAATAGCGCCATCGCTCACGCTGCCTTGTAATACAAACCTTAAAAGCCTTATTAGCGTAGCAATGCGTGATGAATTGCAAAAGCTTATCGATTAAAGTTGACCTTAATAGACAACACATTAAGCTCAGCTTTTAGTATTTCACTATTGTTTTAAGAGTCTACTATGTCAAAAGTCACCAGCTCTACCCTGATCAAATTTAAACAAGAAGGTAAAAAGTTCACCGCATTAACGGCCTATGATGCCAGTTTTGCTGGCGCATTTGACAGCGAAGGTGTGGACGTACTTTTAGTGGGCGACTCACTCGGAATGGTGCTACAAGGCCATGACGATACCTTGCCCGTTACGATTGAAGATATTGCCTACCATACAGCCTGTGTTAAACGCGGTGTTTCACGCGCACTGCTCATCGCCGACATGCCATTTATGAGCTATAGCACCCCAGAACAAACCATGTCTAACGCAGCGACATTAATGCGAGCAGGTGCCAGCATGGTTAAATTAGAAGGCGGCCATTGGTTACTTGAAAGTGTCAAAATGCTAACTGAACGAGGCGTACCTGTATGTGCACACTTAGGCTTAACGCCGCAATCAGTACATGTATTTGGCGGATTTAAAGTACAAGGGCGTGATGCTGATAATGCTCAGCGCATTTTAGATGAAGCCAAAGCAATAGAAGCCGCTGGAGCGCAGTTATTGGTCGTTGAGTGCATACCCGCACCACTTGCTAAAGCTATCACCGAAGCATTAACAATTCCAGTTATCGGAATTGGTGCAGGAGCAGACACCGACGGACAAATTCTAGTAATGCATGATGTGCTTGGTATTTCCAGTGGATATATTCCTCGCTTCTCAAAAAACTACCTTAAACAAACAGGCGAAATTCGCTCAGCGATTAAAGCGTATATTGATGAAGTTGCAAACGGAACTTTTCCGGCTGAAGAACATACATTTAATTAATTCCTATAGATACACATCAATTAACGGCATTGTTTTATATTAAGGTTTCAACAGAAAATGATTACCACAGCTGCTATTTCAACCATTCGCGAACATGTTAATGCTTGGCGTCGTAAAGGCGAAACCGTTGCCTTTGTGCCAACAATGGGTAACTTACATCAAGGTCATATCGCATTAGTGAATGAAGCCCAAAAGCACGCTGACCATGTGGTGGTCTCTATTTTTGTTAACCCGTTGCAATTTAGTGCTAATGAAGACCTAGACGGTTACCCCCGTTCACTCGAACAAGACAGTGAAAAGCTGATTGCGGTCAACACAGATTTACTCTTCACCCCAACACCTGAGATTATTTATCCCAAAGGTTTGGCGCAACAAACTTTTGTTGAAGTACCAGATATTGGTGATGAGTTATGTGGCGCAAGCCGTCCAGGACATTTCCGTGGTGTGGCAACGATTGTGGCCAAACTATTTAATATTGTGCAGCCTGATATAGCCTTATTTGGTCGCAAAGATTTTCAACAATTGATGATCATCAAAACCATGGTCGACGATTTATCAATGCCGATCAAAATCATTGGCGTGGAAACAATCAGAGAACAATCAGGCCTAGCAATGAGCTCGCGTAACGGCTATTTAACGGCAGATGAAAAACAATCAGCAGCCACATTAAAACAAGCGTTAGACAATATTATTAGCGCTATTCAACGCGGTGAAGAAGCACAACAAGCTATCACTCAAGCAGAAAAACGACTGGTTAACGCCGGCTTTACTCCAGATTATCTTGAAGTGAGAAATGCCAAAACCTTACGCCAAGCCACGGCAACAGACAAAGAGCTCGTTGTTATTGCTGCCGCATATCTCGGTAAAGCTCGCTTAATCGATAACGTGTCATTTTGCCGTCACTCGAATAACATAACCTAAAAACATTATTTTAAATCAATCTAAGTCGATAAAATAAAAAACAAAGAGTTGTTTTTTATTTAAAATTACATTGTCAAAAAACTGGTTTTATCGATAGAATTGAGCCATATTTAACCAACTTGATACTTGATAAGCACAACAATTGCCATGCCCTACTCGATAAAACCATCTACGATTAGGCTAATAAGATAAACGATACAATAGGCAACAAAAACGTAAGCCTATGATATCGAATTAATGATGACAAAAGGATGTGTGGCCGCATGGCAAAAAGACTATTATTCATCATATTCATCTTGAGCACCTTTCCCGCTCATGCCAATTCTATTTATAAATGCATAAAAGAGGGGAAAGTTGTATTCAGTCAAACCGTTTGCCCACAAGAATTTAGTCAGCATAAAATAGAATACCAATTAGGCATTACCACAGAGGTCGACTCAGATAAACCCGAGTCAAAAGAGGACCCATTAACCGTTCTACTTAACAATCGAACACTTTCGAAAAATAAGTTATTGCAATTATTGGATGGTGAAATCTATCGTTTAAAGCAAGAAAATAGCTATTTTGAAATATTACGGGCAAGTGAAATTCAAAAACTCGATCGTAAACGTTACTGGCAAACAAAGCCTAAAGACGACCCAAGTTACAGTGTTGAACTGCAAGAAATCACCAAGCGTTTTGATGATTTAAACAAACAAAATGTTAAGGTGCTCAACATATTAGAACAACACAGAACAAAGATAACCACAGAAACACAAACAGATTAATGCATGAGCAATGAACCTCAGACTCCCATGGCTGTTGAGGCCCTTTGTGGTAACCCTAATCGGGTTTAAACACACCGATCATACTGGCATCTGTCTTTTGGGGGGCTTTAATATCAGTTTGTTGCTCGCGATAATCACACTCAGTACATTCAACCGTTTCAATACCATTATCTTTAAACAATAAAATACTGTCTTTTGCACCGCATTTAGGGCATTTAGCCCCTGCAACAAAACGTTTCTTAATTTTTGTCATGATTTACTCGACTTAAGGTTTACTGAATGAGTTGATGACTCAATGAGATATTTATCAATTAATACGTCTATTTTGCCATGATTAGCCCACATGAGTCCCGCGATTTGTGGGAAATAAATCGTATATGCGATATTATCTGCACCATTATTCTATTCTTAAGTATCAAGTTGTAATTAATGATCAACATTAGCCAAGCACAGTTAATTCGCGGCAGCAAAACCCTACTCGATGAAACCTCACTGACAATTTACCCAGGACACAAGGTTGGCCTTGTAGGCGCCAATGGCACAGGTAAATCATCATTGCTTGCGCTAATTTTAGGTCATTTACACCTCGATAAAGGCGAATTCAGTTTTCCTGCGGGTTGGCAAGTGGCCTCTGTGGCTCAGGAGACCCCAGCATTAAACACATCAGCATTAGAATATGTATTAGATGGTGATACCGAATACCGTCAACTCGAAACCCAATTAGCGCAAGCACAAACCGACAATGACGGAAACGCAATTGCACTTATTCATGGCAAAATTGATGCCATTGGCGGATACGCTATTCGTGCACGTGCAGGAGCGCTATTAGCTGGTCTAGGCTTTAATGATGCAGAACAAAGTAACCCCGTAAAGAGTTTTTCTGGTGGCTGGCGTATGCGCCTTAACTTGGCTCAAGCATTACTATGTCGCTCCGACTTATTATTACTCGATGAACCGACCAACCACTTAGATTTAGATACAATGTACTGGTTAGAAGGCTGGATAAAGTCTTATCAAGGAACCTTAATCCTAATAAGTCATGATCGCGACTTTATTGACGGCATTGTCGATGAAATCGTTCATGTCGAAAATCATAAATTAAATTACTACAAAGGTAACTACTCATCGTTTGAACGAGTTCGCGCCGAACGTATGGCACAGCAACAAGTTGCCTTCGAACGCCAGCAAAAAGAACGCTCACATATGCAGTCATTTGTTGACCGTTTCCGTTATAAAGCCAGTAAAGCAAAGCAAGCACAGAGCCGCTTAAAAGCACTCGAACGCATGGCCGATTTGTTGCCATCGCAAGTAGACAATCCATTTCAAATGGCCTTCCGAGAACCAGAAGCATTACCAAACCCATTAGTTGTTATGGAAAATGTCTCTATTGGTTATGAAGATAAAACCATCCTTAAACAAGTTGAATTGAACCTTGTCCCAGGGGCTCGTATTGGTTTACTGGGTAGAAACGGTGCGGGTAAATCAACACTTATCAAACTATTATCTGGTCAATTACAAGCTAAAACGGGTAAATACCAACCTAATCCAGGATTAAATATTGGTTACTTTGCTCAACATCAGATTGAATTTTTAAGCTTAGATGACTCCCCAATGCAACATTTGGTAAGGTTAGCACCAGCCAGTGTTCGCGAGCAGGAGTTACGCAACTTTTTAGGCGGTTTTGGCTTTAATGGTGATATGGCGTTGTCGCCAGTTCGGCCTTTTTCTGGCGGTGAAAAAGCACGCCTGGTGTTAGCATTACTTGTATGGCAACGCCCTAACCTGTTATTGCTCGATGAACCCACCAACCATTTAGATTTAGAAATGCGTCATGCATTAACTATGGCCTTACAAACCTTTGAAGGTGCAATGGTCATTGTGTCACACGACCGTCACTTATTACGTTTAAGTTGTAGTGACTATTACCTAGTCGATCAAGGTGTGGTAACCTCTTTTGACGGCGATTTAGATGACTATCATCAATGGTTACTCGATGCAGCTAAACTAGCCCAAGCCAATAATAAAACAGACGTGGTTACAAACAGTGATACCGTTGATAAAAAACAACAGAAAAGAATGGCTGCTGAACTGCGCCAAAAGGTCTCACCACTTAAAAAGCAACAAATAAAGTTAGAAACCCAACAACAAAAAATCAGTAACAGACTCGCAGAGTTAGAGATTGAATTAGCCGATGGCAGCTTATATGAAGCCGAAAACAAAGCAAAAATGACCAATGTACTGAACGAGCGAACCACACTGACTCAAGCCATGGATGAAAGCGAAATGCAATGGTTAGATATTCAAGAACAGATTGAGATTATTGAACAAAGTTTTTCATAAGCAGTTGTTTTACATTATTTTTACAATTTTAGTGTTTCAACACTATTGATACAGTAAAGGAAATGATATGCCGCGCTCACTTCATCAACACATGTTTAGTCATACAATATGGCATCATTGCGAACAAAGCTATTCAGTAAACCCTTTGTTCTACATTGACTTACAAGACAATTACCAAGTAAATGTTAATATTTTATTATTAGCCGAATATCTTGACCAACAGCACTATGTCTTAACTCAGCAGCAGTGGGAAATATTAACGCTTGTTATAGAGCAATGGGAAGATAAAGTATTACAACCATATCGACGACTCCGCCAAATGGCCAAAGCCCACTTGGCTGACGATGAGTATCAAAAAATGCTTGATGTAGAGTTAATGATGGAACGGAAATCTCAAAACATGCTATTGCAAAAGTTGAATTTACTAAATGGAGAAATGAGCCATTCAGGCACCACTGATTTAGCCAATGTTCAACACTATCTGAGTTTATTTGGTCTCGATAAAAGTATTATGACAGCGCTAACCACCCAAGATTTGGTTAACTCGTAAAATCCATTATGATGCGATGGCAATTGACAACTCATTGAATTTTAATATTTTAAATGACGCTTTACCTATTCAATAGCAAACGGTAATGACAACAAAAGGCCATAATTACGAATATTGCGGTACGGCTGCTTTGGAAACAAAAATAAACAGGCTTGGGGGGTAGTGTTAACGTTAAAATGCACGTTAACTTAACCTTGTTATGTTTAGATTAACCAAACCATTGCTTTAGGGTTTCCTTTGCTTTATCCCCATGCTCTTTTTTTACATACATCGCCACCGCCGCCGTCGCAGCCACTAATACACCGAGATCATCTGAATAACCGACTAATGGCGTAATATCTGGAATGGCATCTATTGGCGAAACAAAATACCCAAGCGCGCCATAAACGGTCGTTTTTGCCCAAGTAGGTGTATCTGGATCTTGCGCAGAATAATAAAGTTTTAATGCTGGTTCTAACACTGCCTCGCCAGCAACTTTTGCAAAATTTCGAGTCTTCTCCCAAAAACCATCTTCTGTAAACTCTTTTTCAAATCGATTATCAGACATTTAACTTTCCACTTATATAAAAACAACGAGTTAAAATCATGAACACTGCTTTTAAGACAACAATGAAAACCATCAAATTAGACAGTAAGCCTCAACAATCATTCAATGTTATACCAATCCCATTAAATATCTGGTCAGTTCAGAGTCTCTCAGGTTTTTCAATTCAAGGCACATTGATGTAGAAATGGTTGTTGCCTTTTAAATCGATGTAACACAGAAGTGGAATACCTGAGAGACTCCATTCTGGCGGGTTTCAAAGTCCTTTATGCTTCGTTAGATGCTTTCAAAATAGAATCATATTCGCTTCAATCATCTGCCTTGCCTACAGCACTTTGAACTCCCGCTGAAAGATCACATATTTAATAGGATTGGTATTAATTGGCGACAAGTGGACTCACCACTTTCGGGGACTGGCTAAACGATATCTGTTGCAACTTATCTATTTGTTCAATAGTTAACGCATATTTTTCGCTTATCACCACATCAACATTGTCGATAACAACCGTTATATTTTTACTATCTTTCTGCATATCGGTAAACTCAAACGTTAGTCCATCAATCGGTTTTCTAAAATATTTCATCGGAAAACCTTGTAAACCATCGAGTAGTTTGTCCATATCGTCAGTTAGGGCGAACAGTTCGGCTTGGGTGTAATCTTGCTTGGTTTCTTTAGCGCGAACTTGCATGGCAATACCACATTTTGACGCATCACCTATGACATTAATATTGACTAAGCCCCTGTCTGATTTTAACTGTGGATCATAAGGAATAAATAAGCGTTGTTGTGTTGTATACGTTAGTGGGAATTGTTCTTTTTCGGTAGTGATACTGCCAGATGTGATAATACAATCTGCTGACATAGGCACACTAAAGGCCAGTTCAACCAAAGGATAATTGTGTTTATTAACCTGTTTTAATCGGTCATAAAAGCCGTTGTATTCTAATGAAACGGTTTCAGCAACACTGTTATTAACCATCACAATAGTTGATATAAAAATAAATCCTTTAAGCAGCGTACTATTACGCATTAGTATTGTTCCTTTGTAAAAATTGTTTATTATGTTTTAGCATTTCAAGTAGCTCATCAATATATTCGTCTTTTCGTTCAGAGTAATTTATTAAACCATAAACCAATTTTTCAGCTGTCGGTTTTATATTTTGGGCTCGTAAATCTGCACGAATAGAACGAAATAAACGATAGGCTGAATGAGTATTTAAGTTCATCATATAGGCGATAATGGAGTCTTTTGGTGAATCAAACACTGCAACTTCATGGGTTTTTCCATCGCCCCTTGCTAACGGCACTAACCCACACCCCTTGGTAAAACACCATTGACCAAAAAAGTTAAAACCTTCAATTGCAAAGCGTGAACTGCCCCAACCACTTTCGTTTGCCGCTTGAACTAACACCATGTTCACTGGAATAATATCGATGCGCTTAAGCAGTGGGGTTAATGTATTGTGAGTAAACGATTTGACATTATATTGATACTTTTCAAGAAGTGACCGTAGCCTTTCATTATCAGACTGACTTAATTTTAAGCCATTATCAATTTGTTCAATCACGAGCAGTAAAAATTGTCTGTCTTGAAGAATTATTTGATTTTGTGCTTCAATTGCAGGGCGAAAATAATCAAAAAATGTTTTCTTTTTTGTCGGAATGTCATCTATTTCAGCAAATTTTGGTACGTTACCTAAATCAATATCATTGACTTCATGGTCAATTGACGTTGTCGACACAGGAGTGGTATTTGGAATAATAAATAATCTTATCGCCAACAATGCAAGAATGGCTAAGCCCAACGCAAATGTCACTTGACCTATATTGCCTATCTTCAATAGCACCTACCTTATCTAAAAATCAATTTCGGCTTATTTATTTGTGTAATTATAACCTTAAAAAACGATAGGATACACCCAACCCGTTATTAGGCTCAAATAGTGACAAATTGTGCGTTAGACAGCTCTCGAGTCGGCAAAAATAGAAAATAGTTACACTTTAATGACCATATACAGTTAGAATTAATAGTATTTTATAACTGCGCAGCTTTGTGGCCGCGTTTACTTATTCAACAACTCAAGGACTTGAGATATTATCATGTTGAATCAAAAACTTAATAATTATCATCGTGTGGTAGCCATTGGTGGCGGGCATGGTTTAGGGCGAATTCTTGCCGCATTATCTTTTTTGGGGCCCAGATTAACTGGAATAGTGGCAACGACAGATAACGGTGGTTCAACGGGCAGACTGAGACAAGACCAACAAACTATTGCCTGGGGGGATTTACGAAATTGCCTTTCCCATCTTGCACATAGACCATCTTTAGGCTCGATGCTGTTTGATCACCGTTTTACTGGTGATAATGAACTGTCTGGCCATAACCTAGGTAACGTGGTTTTACACGCACTAGACCAGCTTTGTGTAAGACCGCTTGAGGCCGTTAATTTAATTCGTGGCTTGCTTAAAATTGAAACTCAAATAATCCCAATGTCAGAAGCTTCAACTCATCTTGTTGCACTGAGCCATTGTGGCAATAAAGTGTTTGGAGAACTAAATGTTGACGGCATGAGTGAAGCCCCAATTGCCTTGTCATTAGAACCTGAGGTTGAAGCCACATCCGAAGCATGTACCGCACTGACGCAGGCTGATTTAATCATTATTGGCCCAGGTAGTTTTTTAACCAGCATACTACCTCCATTATTAATCCCACAAATTGCGAAGAGTATTCGAGAGTCAAATGCACACGTTATTCTGGTTGATAATTTAGCAGCAGAATATTCACCGGCGAGTACTTTTAGTATTGAAGATAAAATTGCTTGGTTTAACCAAGTGATAGGCAAAGAAGTGATTGTGGATGTTATTCAACATGGTTTAAAAATTCAGCAGGCTTACACAGAAATTAATGGTGTTCGTTTTAATCAATTTCCATTAAAAAGCTTACATCATCCGGGATTACATGACAAAGTCGCGTTATTAAACGCAATTAATCAAGTGTGTGAGTTTCATAAACAGCAAATGGCTTCGAATGAGTTCTTTGCATTAACGGATGTAAATAAACAAAGTGCAGTGTAGTTATACCAATCCTATTAAATATGTGATATTTCAGCGGGAGTTCAAAGTGCTGTAGGCAAGGCAGATGATTGAAGCGCATAGTGATCTTCGGTAACAAGCTCCTGCGTTATCCAGCATCTGACCGCCATGGATGGTGGGAATGTCTTATTTTTTATGGAAAAAAATAGACCATGCAGTCGTATTTTGAAAGCATCTAACGAAGCATAAAGGACTTTGAAACCCGCCAGAATGGAGTC
>NZ_JBSQBN010000032.1:0-38820 GCF_053850585.1 Shewanella sp. A22 | reverse complement strand
AAGTGGAATACCTGAGAGACTCCATTCTGGCGGGTTTCAAAGTCCTTTATGCTTCGTTAGATGCTTTCAAAATACGACTGCATGGTCTATTTTTTTCCATAAAAAATAAGACATTCCCACCATCCATTGCGGTCAGATGCTGGAGGTAGAGTAACGCAGGAGCTTGTTACCGAGAATCACTATTCGCTTCAATCATCTGCCTTGCCTACAGCACTTTGAACTCCCGCTTAAAGATCACATATTTAATAGGATTGGTATAAATCAATTAAACTTAAACTGACGATTAGACGATTAGACGATTAGACGATTAGACGATTAGACGATTAGACGATTAGACGATTAGACGATTAGACGATTAGACGATTAGACGATTAGACGATTAGACGATTAGACGATTAGACGATTAGCATGATAAAAAGCAAGTCATATATAACAATGCAAAAAAAACTGCAGCAATAAATTGCTACAGTTTTAAAGTCCTAATATTTAGCTTAAGCTAAATATTAAACTACTGAAACGTTCTCAGCTTGAGGACCTTTTTGACCTTGAGTCACAGTGAAAGAAACTTTCTGACCTTCGTCAAGAGTTTTGAAACCGTCTGAATTGATAGCACGGAAGTGAACAAATACGTCTGGACCAGACTCTTGCTCAATAAATCCGAAACCTTTATCAGAGTTAAACCACTTAACAACACCAGTAACTTGAGACATAATATAAATCCTGTAAAAAAAATAGTTAAAGCCTTAACGGCGGTAAAGCTGGAAAATGCCGGTATTACTTATGTTTACAGGACGAAACTGTTCGTATTGATAAATATAAGCCCAACCTTCAAGCTGAGTAAACTATAAACCTTTTTCGGGATAAGTCAACAAACATCAACAAAACAACAGTATTTATTTAATGGCAATAAAAAACGGTTTATCTTTGAGCATCAAATAGTTATTTATATCAATTATCTGATTGTTTATTCTTCACGTTGATGAATTTCGATTTTAAAATCGACCTCACACTCGAGCCCTTGCTCTATTATCGTAGACTTCTGTGAATCACTCAATTTCCAAGCATAAGGTGTCATATTAAGAAAGTGATCAATATCATCAGCTTGGGTGAGCGATAATGAATAACTTAACCCCTCATGGGCTAGATAAGTAAAGCCATCTAAAACCAATGATTCTTGCGGATGCAATCTAGGCTCGCTATAAATCTTCTGTTTTAACGCATAGTGATGCATAGGGCCAGGCGATACGGTAATCAGTATCCCGTGAGGTTTTACCACCCGTTGTAGCTCTTCAATTTTAGACGGGGCATAAATACGAATGGCGAGATCAAAACGATTATCTGCAAAAGGCATTTCAAAGGCACTTGCCACACAAAAATTCAAGGCTGAATATCGTTTAGCGGCATAACGAATCGCAGACTTTGAAATATCGAGTCCATAAAGCTCACAATCAGTTTGTCTGCCCGAATCAAGCGTTTTGAATAGTCGATCACTGTAATAGCCTTCGCCACAACCGATATCAAGAATCATTGAAGCATCAGCAGCATATTCAAGCGCCAGTAAGTTAACTTTGTCACTTAATGGTTGATAAAAGCCACGGTTAAGAAACTCTCGTCTGGCAATCATCATTTCTTTATTATCACCAGGATCTTTTGTTTTCTTTTTCTGTACCGGTAATAAATTTACGTAACCTTCTTTAGCACAATCAAACTGATGGCGTTGCTCACATTGCCAAACCTTTTGCTGTTGGACTAACGGTGCGCTACAAATAGGACAAATATACGACATGGGGGGACTCTAAGGTTACTCAAAAATTAAAGATCGTCATGACATAGTTGATTAACCATATCCGACACATCTTTAGGGGCTAGTAGTTCAAAACAATCTAATTTACGTTGTAATTGCTCAATATTATAAAGCTGTTCATTTGATGGACGCCCAAAACTTGGGCGCTCCAAAGATTGATGATAGGTACGCAACAACCATTGATGCTTATTTTGCAATAAATGATCGAGCTTTAATAGTTCCGATGACACACCGGGATGGATTCTACCGGATTCACCACGGAGGTATTCACGTAAATCTCGGCGCACTTGTTCTAATTCACTAATATGCACAGCAAGCATATTCGATGGTTCATCATAATCAAATTTACGCCCTAATATCGCTTTAGCCATAACAAGTGCTTGAGGCTCATTTAACATTCGTAAATCATTCTCTAAAGTCACAAGTTCAAAGCGAGATTCAGGTGGTACACCTAAAAACACAAACTCATCAACGTGAATATTAATTGTCACCCCACGTCTAAGTTGTTCAATACACACTCGAGGTGCTACCCCCATAGCAGGATAGAGCTTAATTCCTTGGCCAATACAACGCTGTTGATTAGGCTGCTCTGCAAATGTTGGCGTTTGCTTAAAAGTAGAAGTTAAAAAAGGTTGAAAACGTACAATTAATGTAGCTTGGGTACTATTAACTTGGCTAACAACAATCTCAACGAGGGGATTGCTCATCGTCGACAATAAGAGTAAGTCACTCACATTTTCAGGTAAGCAAAGTGTCAGCGCTGTTGGTTGGGTAATCTCAGTAACACAAGGTTGAGTAAATATATGATGGTGCATAAAATATTCCTTTATTACTTCGCCAACTTGTCATCAGCAAATCCACATTAGTCATCTGGAAATAATACCAATTCCATTCATTATGTGATCAATCAAAATCACTCAGTTTTTCAGTTTGAGGTGCATTGTTGATAGGATGGTTGTTTACCTCATTATCATTTCTTATGCTTATAAATATTAACATATTTTTTATTGCAAAAAGGAGCTTATATTGTCTGAACTTAGCGCTATTCCACAGAGTTTATATTCAACAGCATGACGTCCAGCGATATCAGTCTTTATTTGGGTTGAGTCGCATCCTAAGATCATGAATGGCATGACCTGGCACCATAACAATTTAATCTCCTCGTTATAAACAACAGATCGTCAATCATCACGAACCAAAAATAAGTTTTCAAACACATCTAATTACTTAAAATAAAATCAATTTACCTAACCACCTATCAATACGCTAATACATTTTTTAACGCACACCTAAATACCAACAGGCTAACGGTGTCAATGGTAAATCTATTACGAATAAATTGAAGACACAATATAGTGTGATATGTTTCTCCCTAGGGTTAGAATTATTCTATTGTGACCGGCAATAGTTGATGTTAGTTACTGCTAATGCTTTAGATTTCAATACAAAACTACATGCTAACGGTGGCGCAATAGTCTCTACGGGGCCACATTGACCACGACCATAAGAAGCAAACTGATTGGGATTAATGTCGGCATGAAAAAATTGATTAGGTACCCGTACTTTTATACCGCTATGCTCACCGAGAGAATCAGTAAGTTGATCACCGATACTCATTAACCAAAAAAACATTTCGTTCAATTTCCAGTGCTTCGCGCACAATATCTTTGTAGGCGACATTGGGTGTTGGCGTAGTTAAATTTTTGCACACAAATTGATTAGTGTTGCGTGAAAAATAGGTGTATTGATTAACGATATAGGCATTAAACCCCATATTTTTTTCAAGCCAATACTGAGTGGGTTCAGCACTTTCATTTTCACAAGTCCGCGCTGTGACAAAATAACAATCAACGCCATCTTTAAAGCACCATTGTTTCGCAAAATCCACCATTCCCTGAATTGCTGGCCCTCTTCCTGTTGGATCAGAATCAATTGCAGCACTGAACTCCAGTGTATTATCAATATCGAACATCAACGCAGGTGTTTTGTTCTGTTTTTTTAATTGGGTGATTAACCCACTTTGGTTAAATGCCTGCATTAAATGAGTTAACCGTTGGCGCAAGGTCTCAATATCAGTTGCATATTGCGATGTCACACCATAGTGCGAAAACCCCGCGCTATCTTGGATAAGTTGATAGTAATGTTGGTAATCACTATGGACCATTAATGGACTGGGTGAAGGTACATTGATTGGCTTGCAATCTTCCCCATTGGCATCACATTGTGAATCTAGGCAGAGCTTTTCTGAACCACTGTATTGATTCAACTCACCGATACGCACATCCAATTGTGACTTGTTGCGGGTCAGTTCTTGGTACAAACTAATTGCATCGGGTGTGCTTGCATGATGGCTACACGCACTAAGAAAGCATGATGTCAGCACAAAATAAATGATTTTTTTCATAGTAATACCAATTCCAATAACAAACCATAGTTAAAAAACCGCGCCTAGATAGCACGCGGTTCTTTGGCTTTTTAAAGCAGCATTAAAAAATTAACTTGTTTTTAAATCCTCTAATAAATAATCAACCGCCTGAAATGCCAAAGCGGCCAACGTTAACGTTGGATTCCCCGTTGCAACGGTAGGAAACACTCCGCTTCCGACTAAAAACAGATTGCTATGGTCCCAAGATTGTTGCCGAGAATTAACCACCGAAGTCTCTTTGCAATCTCCCATTCGATATGTCCCAACAATATGACCTGCACCATAAAACGTAAAATTGTTGCCCATATATTCAAAGTTATTTGCAGTGACCTGATTTTGAACGCCATAAAAAACGGGCGCTGACGGTTCTTTGGTATATTCACGCGCACCAATGGCATCAAAGATTTTGGTAGAAATATCTTTAGCAGAAACAAACGCGTTACGCACATAATCTTCACGAACTCGATAAGTTAACTTGGGGCGCGGTAAACCTAAATTATCCGTCAATGTCTCTGACAACTCGACACGGTTTTCCGGATCGGGTAATTGTTCAATTAAATAACCCAAACGAACTTGACGGGTGTAAACACCATTTAAAGTCTTCACCAGCGTTGCACCAAATAATTCGCTATTTGCTGGCATTGCAGGGTCAAATCGCAATGGAATACCCTGTTGATTGACAGAATCACCATTTAATTGCGAGTTATTTTGACCAAACACAAAATCGGCTAAAGTGGTAAATGGATCATTTGCAGCCCACTGCCAGCCCTCATTACCAATTTCAATCCGATAAGCCGCACGATCTTTACGAAAAGCACCGTCACGTAAACATTCGATACCTGAAGTAGATAAAGGTCCTCGAAAGCTATAAACCGGATCTTTGGTCAAGCCCCACGCCAAATACATGATGTGATCCATTAAATTGCGCCCAACTTGGTCGCTATTGTTTGCAACACCATTCGGACAAGCTTTATTACGTGAAGACATAAGCAATAGTTTGGGAGTTTCAATTGCGTGAGCGGCAATCACATATTTTTTCCCAGTAACAGTGCCCCCGCCAGTGGCAATACCGCCATCAGTTTGATAAGTCACATAATCAATACCAATAACATCTGTGGTGTTTTCATCCACCTGCACATTCGTTGCTACGTGGCGATATAACACATCGACGTTGCCAGTTTGCAATGCACGAGCAAGTGTCACTGTTGCATCATATTTAGCTTGAATAGGGCAAATAGGAATACAATTAGTATTACCTGCACATTGACGACGCTCACCGGGTAATGAATTGCGCCCCTGCGGGGTAGGTGTAACAAACAAGTTGATATTGTCATACACCATATTGCTTACTGCTTGTTGATATTGTTGATCAACCAAAGATGAAATAATGCCAGGCATTGGATAATCGTAATTCGGCCCATAAACACCATCTGGTGAGACATTGAACCCACTATAAAGCTTATCCAACGCCTCTTTGTCACCCGCTACGCCAATTTCATTGGTCGCCTGTTCATAGTAAGGAACAAGCGCGTGATAAAATTGTTTTCCGCCTGGCCAGTCTACGCCTTGCTGGTATTGTGTTTGCAACTCAAAGTCATTAGGAAATAAATGCAAACTTGTGCCTAACCAATGCCACGTTGTACCGCCGCCAATCCGCTCATATGAACTGGCAAATGCAAACTTTGCATCTGGGCTGTCAGGTTTCAAATTATCAGGCTGTGGTGTGTAATCAAAATAACATTGTTTTGAATTACGCCATGCACCAATTTGCAACACTGTATAACGTGGCACATTTTCTGTTGCCGGATCTGGGAGCCCAAGTGGATTATCCGCAGTGGATGCCGCAGGGTTCTGCGTTGTTGGTGGGTACGGTGACTCGGGGGTTTTAGCATTGGCCTTAAAAAATGTTTTCATGTAATTGCTACGGTCAACCGGCACTTCCTGCCCAGCCTCTAGGATGAGTACTTTTTGACCCGCCATACCCAATTTATAAGCCATAATAGAACCTGCAATACCAGAGCCAACAATAATGACATCGTAGTTTGTTTGAGTGTTCATACTGCGTCTCCTTTATTACCGGTAAATGCAGATAATGCCGCGGGAGGTTTTGCCCAATAACCATAACGATAATTTGAATCGCCCATAGGATGGGCCTGCATAACTTGCCAAGCTAAACCTGTGGTGTAACTTTTTGCCGAAATCATATCGCTAACCGTAGTAGCTGGGGCAGCTTCTGTGGCAGGAATAATGGTTGGCCAAGCACCTGAATACCACATAAAGATTAATTTTCTACAGGCCAATACAAAACTAGCACCATTGTCAGGCGACAGCATCTGCGTTCCGATTTGTTGATCTGATAATTTTTGAGCTTTTAAAGCTGAAAATGTTTGAAAAATATGAGTAACTAACCCTGGATCATTCGATTCTTCAGTAATTTTTTGAGTAAAAACCGGCAAATATTCGGATTTAATATCCACAGGATCTAATTTGGGAGCAATGATATTGATTGCAAAGCCGGTTAATACCGCACTCAAACCAATAAAATCCATCATAGTGTCGTTATTCACGTTTGTTGTATCGTTCATGATTATTTCCTTTTAATACGTTATTGCGCACGCTGCAGCAAATAAGTGAAATCAGCAAAATTGCCATTAGTCGTTGCCGCATTGTTGTGGCAAGCCATACAACTGCTCGATGTTTGTTTAACAGATCCTTGGATGTAGGTTTCAAGCGTAGTGTTTGCTAAAAAAGAGGGAGCAGGCACACCCGTTGGATCTGTTGGATTAGTTGCATCTGTGGGCCATTGTGTGCTCACTAACTGGTAATTTACCCATACAGAACCTGGCACTGCGGCATCCAAAGCCGCGTGATAACGGGTATTTAATGCCTTAGCGTCGGCGGTGAGTGGAATAATACGTTCCACTTGTGTCGGCTTACTGTGTAAATTTGCAGGATCCCATGGGCGCGCAGGTGGTTCATTAATTTTGCAGTTGGTGCAGCTAGGGTTGTAAAAGTTATAAGCCGATAATGATGCAGTCTCTCCTTTGGTTGGGACATTAGCAACATGCTCAAAAGTAGACCAAATCCATTGCGGTTCGCTTGTGGTTTTATGGGCGATGTGAAACCCCACTAGGCCTACCTGCTCAAGTGAACAAGCCGCTTCAACCCCATGCTGCTCTTCAGGATTGTTATAAACCAACGCATAGGTCGTGTAGTAATTTTTCGGATCAAATTTACCCCCCATCTTGATCCATGCCGCTTTCAGCATAATAGAGCCTATCTGCCCGGTTTTACTGTCGCTTGGGGTAAAATCGACATCAGCATTAAACTGTTTCTGACCTTTTTTACTGTAAAGGTTGTTATCTAGAATAAAATTAAACATGGTTTCATTGGTTAATATTTCATAACGAGTGTAAAGCCCGTTTTGATCAATCAATGGACCGGTTGTAAAAGGCTCACCACTTTCATCTAACACATTGGGGGTTTTCCCAACTTGAGATAAATAAATAGCGCCTTTAGGTATCGTTTTCTGGTCAATACTTTTACAGACGTTCGGTACACTATTTGACTGGTCCCATCTTGGTGGTTTAGCACCATCTGCTAAAAAAATATCCCGACTTTCTTTCCAGTGTAACCATACTACTGGCCGATTTACCTCTTGGCCGATGTTAATTGAGCTGTCGGGTGAGCCATCAGCTTTAGCAGGCCAATTAAGTGCAATAAAAGATTGCCAAGAGAAATCGTCAAAATCATGTTGCAGGCTTTCAAGAGAAAAAGGGGGCGTTGCAGTGATTTCCAATGGAATAGTGGGACTTAAAGTGGGTAGCTGTGTGACGGCTTTTGTCACTACGGGCGGTTCAGCTTGCGCGGTGGCACTCATACATAAAAACAGCGCGCTATAGCTAAAATATTTAATATACATGACATTAACTCTCCTTGTTGTTGGGACTTTGTATCAAACTTTGCAGGTCACACTTTGTACGAGGAAGAACTATCAATTGAAGCCTATTTAAGCGCTACAAAAATTAAACGTACACACCACTTTGCTGCATAGCCGCAATATAAATAACTCTATGCGGATACAAGAAACGTTACCTTCTGAAAACCTTCTAAGTTAACAATTTGTTCACATTCAACTTATGCAAAACGGCAACTTTGAGCCTGTGTGTTGACTGTAAAGTAGGGCTTGTAGATTAATTTATCCGCGACAAAACCAATTGAGCCTAATATTTACGCGTTAATATAGCGGCTCACGGCCATACTTAACTTTAGATCACCCTCTTCGGCTATTGCGTTGTTTCCAATACACTCTTGGATCTGTATCATTCATTACAGTATTCCTAAGTTCAGGTATGATTTCAGCTTTCTTCACATGGTCGCTTCTGGGTAGCAAAATTGACTCAGCGTATAGATACCCTAGCGAAGAAGAAAACCGAAGTGACATTGAAAACTGATGCTTCCGGCATCAGTAAAAGGCATAAAGCCAACATAATGAGTAATACTAGGTTGGCATGGCTCTGCTTTATCACAAATTGACGGTAACGAATTGCCAGCCGATTGATAGTTTATTACTCGAGCAATGGCACATCGCTCAATATGCACTCTGGCATGTACTAAGATGCATTAATAAATGGCGAATTAAATGTCATGTAAGCAAACATCAAAAAATAGATTTAACCCTGATTACACGAAGTAACATACAAAAACGAGTCAACATAAATGAACAAGAATCAAGACAATCAACCGTCGCTGTTTTGGCACGATTATGAAACATTCGGGGCAAACCCAAGCAAAGACCGTCCATCACAGTTTGCGGGGATTCGAACCGATCTTGAACTTAATATTATCGGTGAACCTGAAACCTTTTATTGCAAACTCGCGCCTGACTACTTACCGTCTCCTGAAGCTATATTAATTACCGGTATTACCCCGCAACTGGCAAACCTTAAAGGCATACCAGAAGCCGAATTTATGAAACGTATCAATACATTATTTAGCCAACCCAACACCTGCGTTGTGGGCTATAACTCATTACGTTTTGATGATGAAGTCAGTCGTTATGGTTTCTACCGTAACTTTATTGACCCCTATGGACGCGAATGGCAAAACGGAAATTCTCGCTGGGATATTATTGATTTAGTTCGAGCTTGTTATGCATTTCGTCCAGACGGGATTAATTGGCCATTAAAAGAAGATGGCTCCCCCAGTTTCAAATTGGAATTGTTGACCCAAGCAAATGGCTTAAGTCATGAAAAAGCCCATGATGCGATGTCAGATGTTTATGCCACTATTGCAATGGCTAAATTGATAAAGCAAAAACAACCGAAACTGTACGAATATTATTTTAATCTAAGGCGTAAACAAGCGGTTGCAGACCATATTGACGTCCTAAAAATGCAACCTTTGGTTCATGTCAGCTCAAAAATTAGTGCATTACAAGGCTGTACAACGTTAATCGCACCTGTTGCGTACCATCCGACCAATAAAAATGCGGTGATTTGCGTTAATTTGGCCATGGACATCTCACCATTATTGGAATTGTCAGCTCAAGAGATAAGTGACCGTATGTACACATCTCGTCAACAATTAGCTGAAAACGAGCTCGCAATACCACTAAAACAAATCCTCCTCAACAAGTGCCCTTTTATTGGTTCGCCAAAATTACTTGACGACGAGGTAACTGAAAAACTACAGTTTGATAAAGCATTTGCACGTGAGCAATATAAACGCTTAAAAAATCATCCAGAATTACGAGAAAAGCTTAATCAAGTATTTGAACTTGAATCTGATCGTAAGCCGATTACCGATCCTGATTTAATGCTTTATAGTGGTGGTTTTTTCAGTCATGCCGATAAAACAAAAATCGATATTATTTGCCATACCGCACCACATAATTTGGCGGCATTAGCATTGCAATTTGATGATCCACGTATCAATGAGATGTTGTTTCGTTTTCGGGCACGTAACTACCCAGAAACATTAAGCGACAGTGAAGCGCATAAATGGCGAGATTTCTGTCAACAACGCTTATCGAATGACGATTATGTGATTAAACTCGAGAACCTGGTTGAAGAAACCAGCGAGAATGATCACAAACAAAAGCTACTAAAAGCCCTATATCAATATCTACAATCATTATAGTGAATTTTCACTTTGCCCGATTTATTTCATCTAAGGATTAAGGGAATGCAAAATAGATTTTTAGACAGCATTACTCAACTAGACAAACCTTTGGCTACTGCACTTGTGCCATTATTAAATGACCAGTTTTGCGGTCATATTGATGCGAGCCAATTTGCAGCACTTGTTAAGGCAAGTGATAAAACTGAGCAACAAGTGCTCATGGACTTATTACCTATTGCAGCTGCACTAGCCAACCCGCCAATAAGTGAATTTTACGTTGGGGCTATTGCAAAAGGCGCAAGTGGCGACTTATACATGGGCGCTAATTTAGAATTACCCGGTGAAGCACTGTTCCACAGTGTCCATGCAGAACAAAGCGCTATCAGTCATGCATGGTTAAGTGGCGAAACAGAAATTGTCGATATTATTGTTAATTTCAGTCCCTGTGGTCACTGCCGTCAATTTATGAACGAACTGGTCAATGGCAGTAAAATCAACATTCATCTGCCAAAGCAAGAAACCAAAACCTTAGCGCATTATTTACCCTATGCGTTTGGGCCAGCAGACTTAGATGTCACAGTGCCACTATTATGTAAACGTGAGCAAGAATTTAATTGTGATTCTGATGATCCAATGATTATCGAAGCCATTGATCAAATGGGCCTTAGTTATGCGCCGTATACCAATTGCAATGCAGCCGTGGTATTAGAAACCAACGATGGCGCCACTTTCTGTGGTCGATATGCAGAAAACGCCGCATTTAACCCATCAATGCAGCCGATGCAAATGGCATTATCAAATTTAATCCGCCATAACCGTCAATACAATGAAATAAAACGCGCAGTATTGGTGGAGTCATCGGTTGGAAAAATTTCCTTAGTCGGCGCGGCAATGGATGCGTTACATGCCATTGCCCCCATTGAACTCGAACATATTGTTGTAGAACCTTTGCAAGCATAAGCAGGGCTCAACGGGGATGATATAACCCGTCATATAAGAGGCGCTACTCAGCGCCTTTTTTATTGAAATAAACTCTACATTAACTCTCGATTAATCATGTATCATATTTTAATAATTGGTAGTAAATACCATGCTAAGCTACTGAATCATTTTTTGCTTCCACGGCATTGATGATTAAATGGTATTGTTCTTACTCATAAAATTTGCAGCTAACAGGGCGGCAATACAATGTAATATGATGTTCCACAGGCAAACTATTTCATATAAACATCAGATAAAAATAGGATTTAGTGCCATAAACGACTTCAAGCAATATGTTACCGTTAAGGTACTCATGAGAACCATATTTACCATGAACAAGCAAACGTAAAGCGAGCCACTGTTGCGTATATTTACCGTTAACAAAATTTTATTCTTTATTGTATTTTGCACAATCGCTTTAGTGTGGGCCATTGTCCATAATGCCAAACCTCTCACCGTAAAAATACTCAACAACATATTAGCTGACAACCATATAGAAGTGCTTAATTTTGATGCTGAATATATCTCATTCAACCATATCAGCATTCCGCGACTAATTTTAAAAATTGAAGACAGCCATATTGCCATCCAAGACTTTAACCTTGAACTGCGCGACAGCCTGCAAGTCCTTAAAAACCAGCAAATCAACGCCGACGATATCATCAGCATTCACACTGAAAGTGTTTATGTTGATTTAGGTGATAGCTTTTTTATTCGTCAATCACAGCAAACAGAAGAGTCTCCTGCAGCATTACAGCTTAACCTTGGTCAATTACCCATGATTGATTTAGGTGCTATTACCATAAAGTTGCCAGTACTCAATAAAAAAGACAAACAACAACAAACCTTAAAAATGGATAAGCTTACATTAGCCCAAAATGGTGAATTAGAAACAGTATGGCGATTTAATGATTTTTCGCTGTTTAGCCTTAACGCATCGCTAGACAAACGGGCTTGGACATTTAACACCTTTGTCGATTTAGGATTAAGCTATCAAGGACTTAAATCATTAAACCAATACTTAAATTTATTACATGATAAACAAAACCCACAGGCTGGCAAAACCGACAACATGCTCGATGGGTTACGCAAACAGCTATCCCAATTATTGCAACCTATTGACGATCAACAGATAACAATTGACGGTCAATGGACGACTAAAAGTAGAATTGATCTAATAAGTGGCGAGATGAGCAGTCAACAATCAATTGCAGACTTATCTTTGTACTCACCACGCTGGCCCAGCCTCTATTTTGCGCCGCAACAACCCGTTAATGCGATGATTAATTTAGGTCATTTCCCAGTAACAGCCTCGCTTAACGACAGTAAAGCGACTAAAGCTTTTGCGGTAAAAATCAACATTGCTCCGCTAAACTATCAACTGTCGCCTTCGGTAGACGACAGAAATAAATTGATTACCTTATTCGCTGGCGCTCAAAAAGACACAATAGTGAATATCTTAGAAAAGTTAACCCCAAAATCGACCTCTCAGTTAACCAATATCGATATCAGCATGGACTATCCTATTGAAGTCGTTATTCCGTTGCAAAATGATGATTTACCACTGCAAGTATTACTACCTGACGTGAAAGTCAGTATCGAAGGGTTGCTGTTACACAGTAAGCTAAAACTGACACACACTACATTTAACAGTCAGCAACAATTTAGCAGTCATTTCGACTGGGAAAACACATTATCGGCGCAGCAAGCAACCGACAACACGATAATAGGTTCGAAAGACAACGCATCCTTGTCAATATCGGCCACTACGCCAATGGCTTTTGATATAAAAGGTTTATTCCCTACTCTACCTGTAGAACAGCTGTCGTTGTCAAAGGCAAAACTTCATTTAACAGGCAAAATATCCAAACAAAAACAACAACTCGAACTAACATTCCAACCAAATTCAAGCTTAGCAGTTCATAACACGAGTATTCTTCGCCGTATTACCAGCACCAATGAACAAGAGGCCAAGCAAACCGAAAACACATCAGCACGATTAGGAGCATTTAACGTTATTCTCGATGACACATCGACCATCACTTATAGCTCCAATAACACGCAAGTCATGCTATCCCCGTTTACAACAAGCATAAGTCAACTTGTTGCGCAACAAACAGACCAAGCGGCTATCAGTAAGTTATCAACTACACAAGCCTCACTTAATAAAGCTGATGTGAGTATAAACCAAGCATTATCATTCACTATCAATCATCATGACGCTATCGAAAAATCAATAGCACGATGGTTACAATCTTCGACGACGAATAGCATAAACTGGCATATCAATAAGCTTGATATAACAAAGCAACTAGGGAAAAGTCGCCACCAACCATTGTTTGCATTGAATAACATTAATGTGACTCAACAGCTAAATTTATCCAAAGGATTATTAGTCGGCAACGAACAGTGGCAGCTAGATACCCTTAAATTAACCAGTTATCATTTATTAAAATTTGCCGATAATGAAAGTCCATTATCATTAGCAGGACAATGGAACTTTGATAGCGACATTGAAACAGCGCTACAGACGTTAAATAAAGTGCAACCTTTGCCCAGCAATTTTACCATCCAAGGCCACAGCAAACTGCTAGCCAGCTTTGCATTAAGTGAAATAAACAATACCAACCAGTTTGAAATGAAGATTCAACAACAGTTATCTTCTTTGTCAGGAAAATGGGAAGATAAATCATTTAATGGCGGAGACGTATTTGCCCAATGCCAATTTAACTGGCAACAAATTCATGATGCCAAAAACGCCGCAGCGAACGAGAAACAATTTGCTCACAGTCAATTGGTCTGTCCACAAACCGCTATCAGTTTAGCGCAAGCAAAACTCGGTTTATCTCTGACCCATTTAAATTTGAACGCGAATATTGAACTGAATAAAGATGGCAACAAAGCCCCAAGCAACTGGCTACAACAAATTACTGGACTCAGTGAAACAAACATCAGCCTTACCGCCAGTGGAGATATGCTTGATGGTCACTTTTTACTCCCCGAGTTTGTGTTAAAACTACATGATAAATCTTATGGGTATTTGTTACTGCAAGGCTTGAGTTTAGAAAAATTTTTAGAAGAACAGCCACAAGTGGGTGTGAAAGCCAATGGCTTATTTGATGGTGTCTTGCCCGCCGAACTTATCGACGGTAAAGTGACTATTGCAGGCGGAAAACTGGCCGCACGATCGCCTGGAGGATTAATTGAAGTTGCCGGAAATCCAGCAATAGATAGACTAGAATTAACCCAACCTTATCTTGAGTTAGTTTTTACTGCCCTTGAACATCTTAAGTACAGTGAGTTATCGAGCACATTTGACATGACGCCTAATGGCGATGCGGTTATCAAGATTGGGGTTAAAGGTAACAGTCGTGACGTTGAACGCCCCGTTCACCTTAATTACACGCACCAAGAGAATCTGATCCAACTATACAAAAGTACTCAAATCGGCAATCAGTTACAAAACAAAATAGAAACCAAGATCCAGTAGCAGCCCAAAAGGATAGTCAACGTGAAATATTCGTCGAAACATTTGCTCAGTATCATTATCGTTATGGCATCGCTATTAGCCTGTACACCAACGGTAAAAATTGAACCACCTGATAAACCAATCGTTATCAATTTGAATGTCAAAATTGAACATGAAATTAAAATTAAAGTGGAGAAAGAGCTCGATAATTTACTCGAAAACAATGAGCTATTTTAAGCGGAGATTATCAAGATGAAATCGACATTCAGTTTATCTATTACTATGGGCATCATCGGCCTTTTCTGGTCTGTAACAGCATGGGCGATGACACTACAAGAGGCTAAAACCAATCGCATTGTTGGTGAACAACCTAATGGTTATTTAGGCATAGTTATCGACTCACCAGAAGCACAGCAGCTGGTGTTAACCGTTAATAAAAAACGCAAAGAGCATTATCAAGCCATTGCTCAGCGAAATAATATCAGTCTTGAAAAAGTCGCAACGCTTGCAGCAAAAAAAGCGATGCAAGCAGCAGAGCCTGGGCATATGATCCAAACACCACAAGGGCAATGGCTAAAAAAATAACCACATGGATCCTCAATGTGGTTATTTTCTCGGTTCACAACAAATTACATTGTTGCCATAGTCCAATAATCTAAACGTTTTTGTGGGTCTGATACTATCGATTTACAAGAGTCTTTGTATTTTGACATCAACCCACCCAAATTATTAGAACCACCTAATTGAGCAATTTGTTTTTGTTTAGTTGTTGCAACCTCTTTATCAACTTGTGCAGGATCACGATATTGACTTGCAATAGTCACGGCATCAACTGCCGAAGTTTTTAAACGCTCTCCCACGGCTTTCATTTGCGGGGCGTTCATTGCACCAATCGCTTCAGAGCTAATTTGGTAATACGCTGCACACTCAATTAATTCATCAGTAAATGCTTTTTCGGCAGCATCTTCTGCTTGTACCGTCACACTCACACACATAGCCGACAGAGTAAAAAGCCAGATAACAGATTTATTCATTATTATTTTCCTTCATCTTTTAGAAATTCGTAGGGAGTGTTAACGACTGATAATGTGTTAAACGAGACATTAAAAACTGTTCGACTTGAGGCCATTCGGTTTCAATAATTGAAAAAATAACAGTATCTCTAATCGTACCATCTGCTTGAATTTTATGATTACGTAATATGCCATCTTGTTTGGCGCCCAATCTCGTAATTGCATTACGTGAGGCATGATTATGCCAATGTGTCCTGAATTCGACCGCAATCGCATCCAAAGTATTAAATGCATAGCGGAGTAATAATAACTTGGACTCGGTATTAATAGCACTGCGTTGATAAGATTTGGCGTACCAAGTGTAACCAATTTCGAGTCTACGATTAGGTTGGTCCCAGTGGCAAACTCGAGTACAACCAATGATATTGCCAGAGACTTTATCACGCACAGCAAATGCGACTGCTTCGCCTTGGTTTTCACAAGCTAAAGCGAACTCAACATACGCTTTCATGCCATCAGCATTAGGAATTTGCGTAAACCACAATTTCCATAATTCACCATCATTGGCAGCCAAAATTAATCCAGGAACGTGATCCAAAGACAACGGCTCTAAGATAACATGCTCGCCCATTAAGCAATCTTGTCGATTAATCCAGCTCAAATTACGCTCCTTTTATTAAAAGGTTACATTACCTTAACTGAATATAGATTTACAGCCAGTAACCACAATGTTTTTGGCTATGGCGTAAAAACATTGTTCTTAAAAATTGCAGTTTCTAGCTTAAAAGATCGAGTGCGCAACATCACAATAAGGTTAAAAACCATGTTTTGCGTTGCTGACTCTAAACCAACCCGCAATACTATTACGCGTTTTCCTTGTCGGTTTAACTTCATGAGGGAAACGTTCACTTAAAAACAGTACCAAGGTGCCCATTTTCGGATGAATAACTTCCAACGGAGAATCACACTCATTATAAATAATCAATTCACCACCATCGTTTTCTTGCCAATCGGGATTCAAGAAAAACACTGTCGATAAAATACGATTTTGACTGCCGTGAAGTGCATCAACATGCTTTTTGTAAAACCCACCTGGCTCATACACCGCATAGTGGCTTTCAAAATCAAATAATCCCATAAATAAACGTCGATTTAAGCCATCTTTTAATTGGCTCATAATCGATAAATATTCATTATCAGTATGATCTTTATTATCCAGCCAACTAATTTTATCCGAACGAATGGCAGTATTTATTTGCTGCTCAACACCTCGACCTATGGCGGCTTTTTTAAACGCAATATCTTGCTCTGCTTGCATTTTTTCAAGCAAAGCTAGGCTTATATAATGAGGAATGATATCAAATAAAAGGATATACCCTTTATCGACTAACGCATCTGCGATCACATCCAGCATTGCTTCACTCACTTGTGAAACCATACATGCTACATCCAATATAGAGACTACGCTTTTTACTGTACTCAAGGGCTCTGAAAGGAAATTAAAAGCCTGATTTTCGAGGGGGCGTCATTACAAAGTATGCTTGTCATACTTCGGCTAAATGCGGCGAGTTTATAGAATAAACCCATTGTGGACAACAAATATTAAAATAGATAATATTCATAAACTTAAGTAAGCCTAACACATAGGTACTTCTAAGCCTAAGGGTTAAATCTGGCTATGGGACAATATAATCTCTGCAGATTCATCCGTAAGTTTACTATCAGGCTGCTGTGTTTTATGAGCGGCAATATGGCTTTGATGCATTTTTAACGCTAAATATAAGTCAGAACGAATGGTAATCCCCTCGTCTCCGCATACCATATCAGTTTGTTCAAACCAGCTAATTAACTGTCTTTTGCGCCCGGCCAACACTAAGCTCACACCACGTTTACGCAATAGCATGTCTATGTCTGCTAACATTGCCATCACACTCAAATCTAAATGAGTAAAGCATGGTACTGCATCAATAATCACACAATCGATGCTTTCCAGCTGATTTTGCCTTGCAAAACGCTCAAGTAAACGTCGTTTAAAATAAGTGGCATTAAAATAGGTTAGCGGAGAATTAAACCGATAGATAAACACACCTGGCACAGATGCGGCTTTGTCTGTGCTATCTAAGCTTCGAATAATACCTTTAGCATCAAGCCCAAGCACCTGATCAGTAGGACGCATAACGGTTCGCAGAAATTGAAACAACCCCAGTAATACGGCAAGAGTAATCCCAGGGATCACACCAATAAAAAGCACCGCAAAGAAAGTTGTTAACGCTAAATAAAATGCTTGACGATCGCGGACTCGTAAGCCCCAAATTGCTTTCAAATCGATAAGATGCACTGAAGCAATCACTAACACTACACCAAGAGCAGCACTGGGAATAAATTCTAAAGGTGCCGTTAAAAATACTGCAACAATGGCAATTAATACCGCAGCAATGACCGACACTAATTGGGATTTTCCGCCATTAGCATCATTAACAGCCGTACGGGAGTCGGCCCCACTAACGGCAAAACCCTGAGATAAAGCGGAAGCAATATTGGCTAAGCCTAAAGCTTTAAACTCTTTATCGGCATCAATATCATAACCATTTTTGGCGGCAAAACTACGGGCGGTAAGCATCATACTAACAAAACTGACCATGGCTAAATTGAGTGCAGGCATGACTAATTCACGCGCAATACCAATATTAAACACTGGTGCTTGAAATGTTGGCAAGCCTCCTGCCACGCTGCCAATTACCGCAACATCATAGTCGGTTAAATTGAACCCCCAAACCAATATCCCCCCTACCGCAATAGCAAACATTGATGCTGGCCATGTTGGCTTAAGGCGTTTCATCACAAAATAAACAATGACAGTAAGAATGGCCATCAACAACGTTGGAATATGGGTTTGTGATAAATAACTTGGCGCACCACCCAAGCGTTCAAGCAAGTATTTGTCATCAAAAGTGAAACCGAATATTTTAGAAAACTGCCCTACAATGATTGTAATTGCAACACCATTAAGCAACCCCATAAGAATAGGTTTGGATAAAAAGTCGGCTAATACCCCTAATTTAAATCGACTGGCAATTAAGCACCAAAAACCTGTCATCACGGTCATGGTCATCACTAATTGCCAATGTTTAAGGCTGTCTCCAGCGGCTAGAGGTGTTACAACAGCCGCGATAACCGCACACGTTGCAGCGTCAGGGCCCACAATAAGTTGTCTTGAGGTGCCAAATAAGGCGTAAATGAGCATCGGCAACACACATGAATATAAACCTACAGCTGCATTTACCCCCGTTAACTGCGCATACGCAATGGCAACAGGCAAAGCGACTGCTGCAACGGATAAACCCGCACGAACGTCATCTTTAAGCCAGCTTCGCTCATAACGAGAAAAGGTTTCTAAACCAGGCATAAATCCATATAACCGACTCAGTAACACAGTAACCTCAATAATAATAATTTAGGGTGTTATCATAGTTTTATTTCAAAATAATTACGACATATTCAACCATGCCAGCTGATAAATTTTTGTTTAGCTTTAGACAATAAAAAACACCAAAACGCTGTTCAGTAAACATGACTTTCCCCCTATAAACACTGTAAAGGGCTTATAAGGCGGAACAGGTTATGCATTGTGCCTTGTTGACAATAGCAACCAATACCGACTAATCCATGATCGCCACTGATGTCCTTAAGGCTTGCTCACCCCACGGCAATTGCCAACAGCACGCTACATTTTTGCTTTCCTTGTTGTCGCTCGTATTATTTTTTCCGTTAATACTGATTTAGCGATAAACACTTAATCTGCCGATGTTAAATGTTAACATATAAATGTTACGGATTGGTAAACAAGATTTTGCAAGCCTCATTAATGCCAGATTTACTTACAAATACAACAACTACTGTTCCATCATTACATGCTAAACTAGCTCATCTTTTCTGTTCCATTAGCCGTTTTTTTAATCTGTATGTGAGGTTTATGTGGTTTCGCCAGTAAAATCTACTTCATCCCCGGCCGCTACAAGCATTCCTCATTTAGCAATGCTAATCCCCATGCTCGCCGCTATTGTCGCGATTACACCCTTAGCTATAGACATGTACTTACCGGCAATGTCTATCCTGGCATTAGGCTTTGATACAGACATCACCACAGTCCAACAGTCTCTGAGCATTTATTTGGCAGGTTACGCGTTGGGTATGCTCATTTTTGGTCCTCTAGCAGATAAAATTGGCCGTAGACCATTAGTCATTTTCGGGTTGTTAGGCTTCACTATAATCAGTTTACTAATTGCACTGTGTACCAGTATTGAACAATTTTTGATATTACGTTTTGCTCAAGCACTTATTGGCGCGGCAGCCACCGTTGTCGTACCGGGTTATATCAAAGAGGTTTATGGTGAAAATACGGCTAAAGGTATGTCGTATGTCAGCCTCATTATGATGTTAGCACCCTTACTCGCACCAACTTTAGGCAGTTTGATTATGGAGTTAGGCGACTGGCATCTTATCTTTTTAAGCCAAAGTTGTTATGCCATTACCCTACTTGCATTAGTGTTGTTTAAACTGAAGATGCCCAGCGATAAAGATCAAGACAGTCGGAGTCAACAATCATTTTTAGGTGGCTATTACACCGTGTTCGCCCGCAGCGGCGTTAAACTAAACCTATCCAGCGGCGTATTAACTTCGTTTGCATTTTTTTGTTACTTAACCGCCTCACCATTTATTTATATGGAAGTATTTAATCTAGATAAATCCTTGTTTGCGATTTTATTTAGCACCAATGTGGGGGCCTTAATGCTTGCCAATATTGTTAACTCTAGAGTGGTAGCTCGATTTGGTTCAAAACGGATGTTACATGTATCAACATTCTTTGGCATTATTGCCGCAACAGGCCTGTTAGCTGTTAATTTATTCGAGCTAAGTTATCACTTTACCGTGTTAATGCTTATCCCCTTAATGGGATCTTTGGGGGTAATGTCGGTCAATGCTGACGCCATTGTGTTAATGAAATTCAAGAAAGAAACCGGTACAGCAACGGCTGTCATCGGTACATTAAGATTTGGTTTTGGTGCAGTAGCCGGTCCATTACTCGCATATTTTTATGATGGTAGTGCCGTACCTTTTTCTGCATTGATGCTTGGCTCAATTTTACTCGTTGGGGTGTGTCAATTTTTTCAAAGTACTCTGCCGAAAAAAAATTAACTCAATGCGCATACCACGATCCATTATAGGCCACGTTTCTCGTGGTCTTTTTTTACCCTTTCATACCTTCTAGCTAGCCATAAAAAAATTACTCATAAACATGAAATTATTTCAACCTTGAAAAATAATTAATCAAAGGGGTTGCAGTAAATTTTAATTTACATAAGATGGAGATCAGTGACTCGTTGAGCCACTAAGATGAACAAGTCATTGAAATTAACTACTGTTACTTTCAATCGTCGAGTTTGAATTATCCTTCAAACTTATTTTTTAAAGCGATTACCGTCGTTGTATACAAGATACTGTTTACCATACGGTAACTTAAAAAGGACTCATTTCATGGAAAAGCTTTCTGGCGCGAGTATGATCGTGCGCTCATTAATAGATGAAGGTGTCAGCCATATCTTCGGTTATCCCGGCGGTTCGGTGTTAGACATCTACGATTCTCTGCATAAAATCTCCGGTATCGAACACATCCTCGTCCGTCACGAACAAGCGGCCGTACACATGGCTGATGGCTATGCCCGTGCTACTGGTAAAGTTGGGGTTGTGTTAGTGACTTCAGGACCTGGAGCAACTAATGCCATTACTGGTATTGCTACCGCTTACATGGATTCAATCCCGTTAGTCGTTCTGTCTGGCCAGGTACCCAGCAATTTAATTGGTAATGATGCCTTCCAAGAGTGCGACATGATTGGTATTTCACGCCCTATCGTAAAGCACAGCTTTTTGATTACAGACGCGAAAGATATTCCAGAAACGGTTAAAAAGGCTTTCTATATTGCCGCAACGGGTCGTCCTGGTCCGGTTGTTATTGATCTACCAAAAGACTGCTTAAGCCCTGATATACTGCATGATTATATTTATCCTGAAAGCATTAAAATGCGTTCGTACAACCCCACAACAGCAGGCCATAAGGGTCAAATCCGTAGAGGGTTACAAGCGCTGTTAGCCGCTAAAAAGCCGGTATTATACGTTGGTGGTGGTGCCGTTATTTCAGGTTGTGATGCACAAATCCTTGCACTTGCAGAGCGATTAAACATTCCCGTCGTGAGTACCTTGATGGGGTTAGGCGCATTTCCTGGCACCCATAAGCAAAGTTTAGGCATGCTTGGTATGCATGGTTTATACGAAGCCAACATGGCAATGCATAATACTGATTTAATTTTTGGTATTGGAGTCCGTTTTGACGACCGTACCACCAATAATGTCGAAAAGTATTGTCCTAATGCTACCATTTTACATATCGATATTGATCCATCGTCTATTTCCAAAACGGTCAGGGTTGATATTCCAATTGTTGGTTCAGCCGACAATATTTTAGACAGCATGTTAGCACTACTGGATGAATCGAAAAAATCCAATAATGCAGATGCTATGGCCGCTTGGTGGAGCGATATTGACATTTGGCGTTCACGCAAAAGCCTAGAGTTTGACCGCACCACCGATAGAATCAAACCACAGCAAGTAATTGAAACATTGTATAAACTTACCAACGGTGATGCTTACGTGGCTTCAGATGTTGGCCAGCACCAAATGTTTGCCGCATTATACTACCCCTTTGATAAGCCTCGCCGCTGGATTAACTCTGGTGGATTAGGCACCATGGGCTTTGGTTTGCCTGCTGCGATGGGCGTAAAAATGGCACACCCGGATGCAACCGTTGTTTGTGTCACTGGTGATGGCTCTATTCAAATGAATATTCAAGAGCTTTCAACTGCGCTGCAATACGATACTCCAGTTAAAATTATCAACTTAAACAACCGTTTCCTTGGTATGGTGAAGCAATGGCAAGACATGATTTACTCTGGTCGCCATTCACAATCTTATATGGATTCCGTGCCTGATTTTGCCAAGATTGCTGAAGCCTACGGTCATGTAGGAGTGAACATTAATCACCCAGATGAGCTCGAATCTAAACTGGCTGAAGCCCTAGCAATGAAGGACAAATTAGTGTTTGTTGATATCAGCGTAGACGAAACAGAACACGTTTACCCTATGCTTATTCGCGGTGGTGCGATGAACGAAATGTGGCTAAGCAAAACGGAGAAAAGCTAATGCGTCGAATTATTTCTGTATTACTTGAAAACCAACCAGGCGCCTTATCTCGAGTTGTGGGCCTATTTTCTCAGCGTGGTTACAACATTGAAAGCTTAACCGTTGCGCCGACTGAAGATGTGACTCTGTCGCGCTTAAATATTACTGTCATTGCCGATGAAAATATTCTTGAACAAATCGAAAAGCAATTACACAAGCTTATTGATATTTTAAAAGTGGCTAATATTACTGAAGCGGCTCACATTGAGCGTGAAATTGCCTTAGTAAAAGTAAAAGCACAAGCCGAACAACGTGAAGAAGTCAAACGTACTGCGGATATTTTTCGCGGCCAAATTGTCGATGTAACAGCCAATCTATATACGATTCAAATGGTTGGCACTAGCGACAAAATTGATGCGTTTATTCATGCCTTAGGTGACATGACCAAAGTAATTGAAATCTCGCGTTCTGGTGTTGTGGGTTTAGCTCGCGGCGAAAAGTCCATGAAAGCCTAGATCAATATGTGAGTAAAGTGACTTCATGTCATACTTCGCGGTGTAATGAATAACCGTTTATCTCACAGTGTTAACCAAATAGATTAATCGTGCTTCGTGGCATATCAATAAAAAAGCAGACCTCAATTGGGATCTGCTTTTTTATTGATATGCCATTAATCGCTCATTTCTGACTAATTCGCAGCAAACAAGCTTGTTAACAGTCACTCGTTATCACTGCGATGCTCAACTGTTTAAGGGTTTCGCTTCAACAATATAGCGGTATTCGGAATTACCACTCAATTGGTCGAACGGATAACAAGTTATCAAGGTTAAGTGACTTTCGGCCGTAGGAGCCAGCACATCTAAGTCGGTTTCATGCACTACATGGGTGGTAGTAATTTGATATAACACTCGCTCACCTGCAGTGCTATAAAGCTCAATCATGTCGCCGACCTTAACGTATTGTAAACGCATAAAATGGCTGTCTCGATGGCCAGCAATAATCATATTACCCTGCTCACCCAACGAAGCTCCCGCTAACATCAACCCAGGTCCAAACGCTAAATTCCGCCCAGATGCCCCTGCTAATACGTACAAGTCACTGCCTAAAGGTTGCAAGCTATCATTGTGTTGTTGCAACACACGCATCTTAGCCACCGGATGAGTGTCGGCCCAAGACCAGGGTTTATGCGGTTGGCTATCTGCCAAGGTTTTTTCAAAAGCACGTTCAATTAGAAATTGGGCAAAATGGGCTTTAGCTTGCATATAACCTCCCTGTAATAATAGTGCGCATCCCAGTACGCTTATCAGCGCAATCACAATCCAATGTTTGGTCGGTGATATTGTTTGCGACATATTTACACTCCTGTTTAATCATGTGATTCAATCACTAACAATTGGCCAGGTAAGCGTTGTCTTAGCCATAAATAATGCAACAATCCTAAGCCAAGCAAACTAAAACCAATTAATAACCATAATCGACTAGCTGTACCAGTTTGTGGCAATACTTGCGACGACTCAGCAGCATTTAAACCATGGGGCATATGCGTTTGTAACTGCACATCTATAGGATTATCAATCAATGGATTAACCGGAGTGACATCCACAGCAACTAAACTGGTTTGGCTGGTCACTAAGTGGTACAGCAAGCCTAATGCTTCTACTTGCTTATTGACGCGGTCGCGGCTGGCATTGTCTTTATAAAGCTCAAGTGATGTTATTTGCGCATTTGCCCATAATAAATCGATGCCCTTAGCAGCTTGGTTTCCTTCAAAATCAAGTTGTTGCTGCCAATATTGACCATTAATATTGCCAGAGACTATGATGGGCTGTTGTTGATGGGACGCCGATTTAATGCTTACCCAAAGTGGTTCGTTTTGGTATAAATCGCTAATGGTCGTCGGCCAATAATCCGGTACGCTGCCATCAAGATAATACAAGCCAATATTGGTTAACACGGGTTGTTCAATTTTATTAAGTAATTGTTCAATTTTTTGCTGCACTTCAGACTCTTTGCCAATGTAGGTAAATGTCCCTCGCCCCATTGTTGCCGCCCGACGCATAAAATCTGAGTTAGGCGCAGAGCCAATACCGACCGTGAATAATCGGCTGTCACCCAACTGATCGTTAATAAGCTGATACAACTCATGTTCGTTGCCAACGGCACCGTCGGTCATAAAAATAACTTGGCGCAACATATCACTGCGTGTATCGGTTTGCTCTAAATCTTGTTGTACGCTGTCCACCAGCGCAGTTTGTAATGCACTGCGCATTTCGGTGCCGCCGTCGGCCTCTAATGACTGAATAAATCGGTTTGCCTTACCAATATTACGGCTATTAGCCGGCAATGGTGTGGCAGATAACAGGGTTACGTCACTATTAAATTCAATAATATTAAAGCTGTCGATGTCACGCAGTCCTGCTAGGGCAAATTGTAATGCTTGCTTAGCTTGAGTGATTGACTGTCCAGACATAGAACCAGAGGTATCGATGACTAAAATTAGCTCGCGGGCAATAAGGTGTTGCTCGCTGACTTCCACACTCGGCGGCATTAACATCAAGAGCGAGTACATATTGTTATCAACCGGATTAGGTTGTCTTTGCGCTGTTTCTGAACGCTCATCGCTATTGTCTGCTAAATGGGTTTTACCGGTTTGATAAAACGTCGCAGCTTGTGGTACTGCGCCAACATTAGCTTGCCATTGCAATACAAAATCACGGTCGGAAATTTGTTTGCTGGCAAAGTTCACACTGTAATGATTGCCTACATTAGATTGCTTAATCGGATGATAAAGACTGTCGAGTGAGGTTAGTTCAAAACCAGCATCAATGTTCACCTGCATCTTCACATTTAGTTCAGGCCTGACGTGTTTAACAGACGTAACCGTATTAGCGCTCGATGGCATGGCCAATTGCGGCAGCTCAGTAGTGCGCTCAGCTTGTGGGTTATAACGCGGTGTTATTGCTAATGGAAAACGTAAGCTAAATAGCCCATCACGATACTCAACCTTTTGTTGATAACTAACTTCCACCACGAGTTGTTCATGTGGCCCTAAATTGGCCACGTCAGAGGTAAACAAGTTGCGTCGTTGTTGCTGTAACAAACTCGCTTGTTTACCTTGTTTTTTGGCGGTTTCAAACGTTTGTAATGCTTGTTTTTTAGGTTGAATTTGTCCGGCGATAACTTTGTCGCCAATGCGTAATTTCATACTATCGACTGCAGCCGTTTCCGGTAACGGAAATAGGTATCGTCCATTAACCCATTGATCTGAGTCATTGATAAACACTTGCTTAACCGTGACCCGATTGAGTAATCCCGACACATCCATGCTCACTTGTGTATCTAGCGCAAAAGCTTGTATCACTTGATTTTGTTGAAAATACTCTAATGTGCCTTGGGTGATATCGTCATCTTGATAGCCCGACGGAGATGCAAATGCCGTTGTGATACAGGCATAAACCACAAACAACAAACCGAAACACAGCAATTTACCAATATAATTAACAGACAAACGTGAGATCAAAAACAACGGGCGCATACTCGCTCCTTACCCATTTAGGCTACAACATCAATGTTTACGCCTAGATGGGTAATATCAAAACAAAAAGGAAAATCGACGGCTAGATTTAGTTAGCAGCAAGTTCAGCACCGGGTGCCAATAACTTGAGCGTAACGCGACGGTCAAAAAAGTCGTTTTCAAAATTTTGTTCTTGATGCATTGGCAACGTTGAACCATAAGCCTGTCCGTGCAAACGCTCACGAGCAATACCTTGTGCAGCTAGATATTGAGTCACTTCAGCTAAGCGCTGTTCAGACAAGGCTTGGTTGAAATCATTATCACCACGGCGATCGGCATAGCCCGTTATATCAATGGTCAATTCTGGTGACAAGCTCATCATGTAAGCCACATTATCTAACTGTTGTTCAAATAACGGCTCAATATGGCTCGATCCGGTTTTAAACTGTACATTCATCCCAATGGTTAACTCATTAAGTATTTGTTGTTGATTCGCATTTTGTTCTGCCAAGCTAGACTGTAATTGATAATACTTATCCGATACTTGCTCCAATGACTGCTGCTTAGTGGTCAGAGCCATTAATTGCTCATTGGTTTGAGTTAATTGTTGTTCTTGCTCCACCAATTGTTGTTTCTGGACGTTGAGTTCTGCTTCATCACCAACTGATTTACCAATAAAGGTGCCCGTAAATGCACCAATAATGGCACCAACAGGCCCAGCAATGACTGCGCCAAGTAAAATGCCTGAGCTCAACCCCACTAACTCTTCAGTATGTTCACGTTCTTCGGGCAAGTCAGTGTCATTGGCCCAGCTGACGTTTGAAATCATCATGGTAGAAATAATTGTTGCTGCGATAAGTTGCTTTTTCATAAAGAGTCCCGTTTAGCGGTTAGTTAAAAAATGATAGTTATCATCAATACATGAGTTAATGCGTTGCTGATTAACTCTATGTCGCTATTAAACACTTCATTGGTGGCTTTATTGGGGAGCAAAAATGGCAATGTGGCGATCAAATGTGGCAACAATATGGCAATTGCCGTCAACGGCTTTTTTGGACCATAAAATCCTGTATAGTCAGCCATGTACCCATTTATCAGCTTATTAATTGAAATCATCCCATGAAACGAATTGCCATTGTTGAAGACGAAACCGCTATCCGCGAAAACTACAAAGATGTTCTGCAACAGCATGGTTATAGTGTCCAAGCCTATGCCAACCGCCCAGCAGCCATGCTCGCCTTTAATGCACGCTTACCTGACTTAGCCATTATTGATATTGGCTTAGAGCATGAAATTGACGGTGGATTTACCCTATGCCAAGCACTTAGGGCGATGTCGAGCAGCTTACCTATTATTTTTTTAACCGCCAGAGACAGCGACTTTGACACTGTGTGTGGCCTACGTTTAGGTGCCGACGACTACTTAACTAAAGATGTCAGCTTTCCTCACTTAATGGCCCGTATTGCAGCCTTATTTCGCCGCTCAGAATTGATCGGTTCAAGCGCCATGGAAGACAACTTACTCGAACGCGGTCACCTCACTATTGATGGCAACCGTATTCAGGTGTATTGGAAATCGCTCCCAATAGAACTCACCGTCACCGAATTTTGGATGGTACATGCCATGGCAAAACACCCAGGACATGTACGCAGTCGACAAGATTTAATGCAAGAAGCTAAAATTTACGTCGACGACAGCACTATTACTTCACACGTAAAACGCATCCGTAAAAAGTTTATCGCCATCGACACCGAGTTTGACTGTATCGATACCGTTTATGGCATGGGTTACCGCTGGGACAATATCTAACAGATGAATTTACCGATAGGGCTTCGTGCCAAAGTTGTCATTTTGTCGCTATTTTTACTCTGCCTACCTTGGCTGGGGTATGAATATGTGTGGGAAATGGAAAAGTACTTACGTTATGGCCAAGAAAAAACCCTTGAAGGCACCACTCAAGCTCTTGCGACTGCCTTGCATGAACGGCCTAAGTTATTTGACAACCAAGCCAGTTTTTTAAAGCAAGTAGAAAAAGGCCGCGACTTATACGCCTACCCCCTGGCAGGGCCTATTCAACTGGACGGTAAACTGAGTGACTGGGACTTATACCAACATCGCACCCTCAAGTATTCTGACGAACATGTTATTTATCAACGTAATAAAGCCGACCCTGCCAATATCAGTTTTAGCCATATGGTGGGCAAATACGGCGGCTATTTATACGGTTTTTTTAAGGTCAATGATCCAAGCCTAATTTTTCGTAACCGTAAAAGCTTACGAATTGATAGAAACGATCACTTAGTCATGGCAACTCAATCACCAGACGGTCAGTTCAGGCGTTATATTGTTGCCAATACCAAAAGTGGTTGGCTCAGTGCATTTGAACTACCCGCAGATCCCAGCCAATCAATGCCCGTTACGCCTGAGTCACGTATTCAAGGCCAGTGGTTAAAAACAAACAAGGGATACAATATTGAATTCAGGCTGCCGCTCGAAATGGTAGGCAGCAAATTAGGTTTTGCTATTCATAATGTTAACGATAGCAAAACACGGCAATTAGTGAATGTCATCGGTACATCAGCCACCGACTCAGTAGCCAGTTTAGGCACAGTGTTAGTGCCCTCGCCTGAAATTGAAAATATCATTAAAGGCATGAGCCACAATAGTTCACGTATTTGGGTCGTCGATAATCATGGCCGCGTGCTGGCAAAATCAGGTGATATTCGTTCATCGTCAAACACCTGGGCAGATGATATTGAGGTCAATCAACCAGACTCATTTTGGCTCCACTTTAAGCAGCAATATATTTTGCCGTTGTATTACAAAATATTGACCCGCCCACCACAAGACTTTATCGATTCACTGCAAGACTCAACCGAACTGACTGGCAGCCATATTGAAAAAGCCTTAAGTGGCAAACAAGGCTCTACATGGCGCTTAACGCCAGACAACAAAGCCGTGGTATTAGCCGCTGCAAGCCCTATATGGATTGACGATAAAGTCATGGGAGTGGTTATTGCAGAAGAAACCACTCACGGCATTCGCAGTTTGCGCAACCGCGCCTTAGAAAAACTGTTTAACGTTATTTTGACCATTATGAGCATGGGCACGTTAGCCTTGTTTATTTTTGCCTCGAGTATTTCAAGCCGCATCCGTCGTTTGCGTGATCAGGCCGAACTCGCCATCGACAGCCAAGGTCGAATAAGACAGCAAATTGTCGCATCCAAAAATCGAGATGAAATCGGTGATTTGTCACGCAGTTTTTCTAGTATTGTCAGCCGCCTAGGGCAATATACTCATTATTTAGAAAACATGTCGTCACGTTTATCGCACGAACTCCGTACCCCTGTAGCCGTGGTGCGTAGCTCACTTGAACATTTAGGCTTGCAACAACTGGACGATCAATCACAAAAGTACGTCAGTCGCGCCCAAGAAGGTGTGAGTCGCTTGCACCTTATTTTAAATAACTTAAGCGAAGCAACTCGTCTCGAAGCCAGTTTGACCCAAGCTGAAAGCTGTCGTTTTTCATTAAAGAAAGTGATTAGCGGTTGCATGCAAGGCTATCAAATGACTTATCCAGATCAGCTCTTTAGCATCCACATTGAAGATAAAGCCATGTATTGCGACGGTGTACCAGAATACATCGCCCAATTAATGGATAAGTTAATCAACAACGCAATTGAGTTTCATCAGCCCGACAGCGCCATCACAGTCAGCCTGACCCAATATCAAAAACAAGCGATATTAACCGTCAGTAACATTGGTCCTTTACTGCCAAAAGACATGAACAGCCAGATTTTTGAATCTATGGTGTCAATCAGGCCTCAAGGCATTAATGGCAAGCCCCATCTAGGATTAGGCTTGTATATTGCTAGACTAGTCAGTGATTTTCATCATGGCACCATTAAAGCGACTAACATGACAAAAAATGGGGTAGAAGGAGTTGAAATGAGCCTCAGTTTACCGCTAAGTGATGAAAAATAGTCAAGCTTGTCAATTAGGCGGTTTTATTTAGGTTTGTTGGTGCTAGGATAATGAACATCAGTAGATCACTCACCGTAGCGCATTTATCCATATCATTGATATTTTGCTAATAAACATTAGCTAAAACAAAAATAGTGGACTCTACACATAATGGAAGTAACAATATGAGCAAAGACGATAAACTAGCCACCCAAATTGTTAGCGTTGGCCGCGAAAAAAAGTTCACTAAAGGCATTATTAATCCGCCAGTATTCAGAGCATCGACAGTGGTGTTCGACACCATGGACGAGATGCGTTTTGCGATTAAAAACAAAACCAACGGTGAAATGTTTTATGGTCGTCGCGGCACCCCAACCCATTTTTCCTTTCAACAAGCCATATGCGAACTTGAAGGCGGTGCTGGCACGGCGTTATACCCTTCTGGTGCGGGCGCGATCAGCAGCGCTTTGTTATCATTTTTAAAAAGTGGCGACCATTTATTAATGGTCGACACCGCCTATGAACCAACGCGCGATTTATGCAATAAAATGCTGGCAGGTTTTGGCATCGAAACCACCTATTACGACCCAATGATTGGCGCAGGCATTCGTGAGTTAATTCGTCCTAACACCAAGGTATTATTTTTAGAATCACCAGGTTCTATCACCATGGAAGTGCAAGATGTACCGACGCTTAGCCGTATCGCTCACGAACATGATGTCATTGTAATGCTGGATAATACCTGGGCATCTCCCATTAATTCTCGCCCATTTGATATGGGGGTCGACATCTCTATTCAAGCCGCCACCAAGTACATTGTCGGCCATTCAGATGTCATGATGGGTACGGCTACTGCCAATGAACAACATTGGGAACAACTGCGCGAAAACAGTTACTTAATGGGCCAAACGACTTCGCCGGATGACGTCTATTTAGCTGCGCGAGGCTTACGTACCTTAGGGGTACGTATGGCACAACATAATAAAAATGCCTTAAAAGTGGCTAATTGGTTGGCGACTCGTCCAGAAGTGGATCATATCCGTCATCCTGCATTTGATACTTGCCCAGGTCACGAGTTTTTTAAACGCGACTTTAGCAGCGGTAACGGTTTGTTCTCGTTTGTACTTAAACAAGGCGACTTAGCGTCAGTCACTGCTTTTGTTGAAAACATGAATCATTTTAAAATGGGCTTTTCATGGGGCGGTTTCGAAAGCTTAATTTTAGGGGTATTCGGTATTAACAATATCCGTACTGCTACCCAATGGGACAGCAGTAAACCATTAATACGCTTACACATTGGGCTTGAAGATACCGACGATTTAATTGCCGATCTTGATGCGGCATTTAGCCGATATAATGCAATATTACAGAAATAGCCATTACTCATTTTTGACGGTAAAATCTGTACACTGTTTCGAAAAAACGTTTATAGAATATTCACATTAAAAGGAAATAAATGAATATTATCAAATTAGTCATACTCAGCTTGTGTATTAGCATTGGCTATTATGCATTGAGTATTGTGGCCATCGGCCAGTCTGCTGCCGGCAACTTATTGTGGCGATTAAATAGCAGTGAATATCCATTACTGGCTGACTTTGCGCAAAACTTTATTGGTATCGGCTTAGCCGCGTTTATTCCTGCGTTTCTAGTGAAAAGCTACGAGCCAGCAAGACAATGGATTGCCATTACGATTGTGATTTTAGGTGCGATGTTATTGCACGGCAATATTCATTACATGCCATGGGATCCTATGGGCATTGTGAGATTTGTAAACAACACTTTGTTCTACGGGGATATCGGTGCAAAAGTGCTGTTTTTCTATATCTTGTTGCTCCCTATACTGTGGTTGTTGCTGCTTAAACGTATGGCTCGTATTTAAAAAAGTCCGAATTTGAGCGCAAAAAAAGCAAGTTGAACATATCTTGCTAGTTAAGATGACAAAAAATCTAAGCCCTGAGCCGTTATCGCCTCAGGGCTTTTTATTATCAATAATGGTAATTTATACAATGGCTAAACTGACTTGACGATATCGCCTGCCAAATTTAAATTACGCCACAAATGAAATGTAATCTCACTCTTGTCGGTCTTATTAAGTACACCACCATTTGCCAACTAGAGTATGACTATGTGTAGCACACCAAAAACCAATCTAGCCGCTGCCACACCCAAAGTTCCTTTTCGGAGCTTTATGGCCAGTATGACATTGGCACAAAGACAACAGTTCGCCGAAGTCGCGAACCGTGCTGATGAAAGGCGAAAAATAAGAGAAGATCGACTCAAAGGTCAATCTAATAGCAAAAATGCAGCAAGTACATCAAACACGACAGGAAACCAAAACATGCCATTGATGATAAAACTGCTTCAATTTTGTAAGCAACACATTGTGATATAAGCCAATATATCTTTAATGGCTAAAAGGCTTATTACAGATTAGTCTTCTAGTACTGAGATAAAAATTCTGTCTGAATTCCACAATTCAATTATCTTGCGAGTCTTCTTTGAGTTCCAAAAGCATTTTCCAAACAGAATAATCCCCGCACCTTCTAACTGACGCCCTTCCGATACATTAAAACGTTCCAATATTATCGATTTATATTTAGAGATAGGAATGCCAACATCAGTACAATCAGATGGGTTTAACCAATCAAGTTCTTTATCTAGATGTGAAATCGTACCCCAGTACATTTTAGGCTTTGCCTCTTTGGCATTAGCACTTGGCTCAGCCTCGGCAAAGTTAACAAATAAATTCTTGGCTTTAAATTTGTAACCCGTATCAAGCTCAATCAAGGTACTCGACTCAGCTAAATCGCTGCCACGCATCAAGCTATTGAGAATTTTCTCTAGCCCTAATACTTTGACCTTGGTTTGTTCAATATTGTTAGCGTGTTTGCCACTTGTATTAGCGTTTTTTGTGGGAGGCGTGGGGGTTGATGCAGGGGTGACAGTTTGCACCTCTGCGATTGACTTTTTGCTGTTTGACAACATGAAATCAATGCTAATAACATCAGCATCAGAAATGACTTTATTTACTTCTACACTATGCCGAGTCTCTCGGTCTCGTTGAGTTGAAGGATGACCTTCATCGCATCCTGAAACATGATATCGAGAGCCAAAACACGCTGCTTTACCGTCTGAGCTTCTCTTACGATAGTAAGCTTTTCCTTCGCACTCAGGGCATTGTAAAAACTGCCTAAATTTTTCAATTTCAGTTTCAGGTAACGCCTGAAATTTCAAAATTGAAAAAGTGTGCCTTTCACCACCATAAGTACAAACAGCATCAATCATTTAATATCCACATCTTCTTTAAAAGCGTACCTTTAACATTAGTGATAAAGGTACTTTTAACCCCTACAGAACAATAGCAAGTTATTAATAAAAATCCTATTTTTCAATAATACTAATCTCTGTCGCAGACTTTATAGGTTGAGCTAAACATACTAGAAGCAGCGTCGATTTAGACCATTGCTTCCATCAGGGCGTAGGTATGTGCAGACTAATGCTATCGTTACATTACGAAGCAAATAAGCGAGTTAAATGAGCTTTATAACGGCTCGTATCGCTTTCAATATCTGGATTCTTAATCACATCATTACTCATAAAGGTTTCAAGTTGTGACATACCTAAAAACTGATGCGCTTTATGCATAGCCAAATAAACCCCATCAACACCAACACCTTCAAAGAACTGGTTCGGATCGGTAAAGGCTTCTGCGGGCGCGTTCCACGTAACGCTAAGCATGTATTGTTTGCCTTGTATTAGCCCACCAGAGCCATATTTGTGCTCGGCATTTTTACGGGTGCGTCCGTCACTTTGATACAGACGACCATGGCCAATGGTAAATACTTCATCAATATATTTTTTAACAATCCACGGTGCGCCCATCCACCAAGCAGGTGTTTGTTGAATGATGACGTCAGCCCATAGCCACTTTTCGATCTCCGATTCGATATCGTAACCTTCATCAATGGTGGTGACTTTCACTTCATGCTTTAAGTTAAGTAAATGCTGTTCCGCAACTTTAGTCATGGTTCCGTTTAGCAATCCTTTTGAATGACCAAAGCTTTTGCCGCCGTTTAAAATTAATATTTTTTTCATAATGACCTGTCTTGTAAAAGTAACTGATTGACCCAGTTTGAAATATGACTATTGGGATTTACCACGCTGTGATCCCAAAGCAGGTATAACAACGAATAAGTTCTAAAGTGCCGATTGATTTGACAGGATTATAAATAAAGTTAATATTGAAAAAAAGTAACTAAAACTCAAAAGATATTTGCGTAAGGATCAACAATGAAAGTAACAATTAGCGAACTTTATACCTTTATTAGCATTGTTGACCAAGGGACTATCAGCCAAGCCTCTGAGCATTTAAATATTACGGTTTCTGCTGCCAGTCGTGCGTTATCAAGACTAGAAAGCAAATTAAACACTACGTTGTTTAGGCGTAATACTCGACGCTTAGAATTAACCGAGGAAGGTAATAAATACTTATCCAGAGTGCGGGTAATTTTGCATGATCTTGAAGCTGCAGAAGATATGCTGCTACATCGTAAACAAATCCCCTCAGGCAAGCTGCGCATTGATGCGGCAACACCTTACATGCTGCATGTTATTGCGCCATTAATTGATCAATACAGTCGCACCTATCCACAAGTTGAAATTGAGTTAGTGAATAATGAAAATCTCATCGATTTATTAGAGCAGCGAACCGATGTTGCCATTCGAATAGGTGAGCTGAAAGATTCGACGTTAACAGCATCTCCACTGGGGTTAAGTCAAATTAGGATCTTAGCTAGCCCTGATTACTTAGCTAAACACGGTACACCAACAACCGTCGAAGATTTAACGCAACATCAGTTATTAGGTTTCAGCTCGTTAGAAAAGTTAAATCATTGGCCGATTTACGATGCGTTTAATAACCTGCTGCATATTCAAACCAATATTAAAGCCGACAGTGGAGAAACCTTAAGGCAACTCGCGTTGTGCGGCGCGGGAATTGTGTGCTTATCAGACTTTATGACACAACAAGACATTAAAGCAGGACGCTTGGTGCAGTTATTCACGACTAGCACACTCAAAATTGAACAACCTATAAATATTGTTTGTTACCGAAATAAAGAGCTGTCAAAGAGGGTCAGCTCGTTTATTGAGTTCATGAAACAAGCGGTCAAATCCTAAAAAACGATTCAATTATTATGTTGAGGGAATATTGGGGATATTATTGCTAATAGGTATTTTGCTAATAGTCATTAATACCGACATGCTGATTTTTACAACCATTCATGGTGAATTTTTTGGTTAATCTACTTAGCCATTGATCTGATAAAGCTCTTGAACATCATCAAACTCATTTCATAAATCGGGCTAACACGCTTTGGGCAACAGTACTTAGTACACTACAGGAATAGCCGACCCTATTAGATATTATTTAATGTCGTAAATAGAAATACCTGTTGTCAAAATGGCAACTCGCACCAGCAAAGCTTTCAATCTATGATCCTTGCAACATTAAGTGAGGATTTTATGACTCGATTTATACTGTGTAGCTTCGCGTTGGTTCTGCTTTATCCCACAGCCATTGACCTTTACTTGGTTGGTTTACCACAAATAGCCAAAGACTTAGGCGCAAGTGAATCACAGCTCCATATCGCTTTCTCAGTGTATTTAGCGGGTATGGCCACCACGATGGTATTTGCCGGTAAATTATCAGACGTTATTGGCAGACGACCCATAGCGATTGCTGGGGCTATTATTTTTACATTAGCCTCGTTCATGGGCAGTACAGTAGAAGACAGTCAAACTTTTTTAATCGTCCGCTTTATTCAAGGTGTTGGCGCAGGCAGTTGCTACGTTGTCGCCTTTGCCATTTTGCGTGACAAGTTGGACGATAAGCGCAGAGTAAAAGTGTTATCTATGGTCAATGGGATTACCTGCATCATGCCTGTAATAGCCCCTGTTATTGGCCATTTGATCATGCTTAGTTTTCCATGGCCAAGTCTATTTATTACTATGGCTGCCATGGGTGGAGTGGTGTCTTTAATGTCTATGCTTGTGTTAAAAGAAACCAATTCTACACGCCAATCTTCAATGGATAATTTAACGCTAAACGTCGATACAAGCTCTCAATCGACAGCCCAATCAGCAACAGTGGCAGAAACATTTTACCAACGATTTTTTTTAAGCAGATTACTCATCAGTTCCATTGCAGTCACAGCAATTCTTACGTTTGTAAACGTATCGCCAATGCTGATCATGAATACCATGGGCTTTAGTCGTGGCGAATATTCAATTGCGATGGCACTAACAGCACTTGTTAGTATGCTAACCTCATTTGCTATGCCACTGACGTTATCATATATCAAGCAAGGCACTTTAATGCTGGTATCGCAAATACTGTTTGTCGCTGCCGCTGTCATACTGGGGTTAACCCAGTTAAATGCCGACAGCCAAATTATTAGCCTATTTGGTTTTAGTCTTATCTGTGCAGGATTTTCAATTGGATTTGGTGTGGTAATGAGCCAAGCGCTTAGCCCCTATCGTTATCGGGCTGGTATTGCCAGTTCCATTCTTGGTGTTGCGCAAATTTGCAGTTCCGCTTTGTATATTTGGTTATTAGGCTTATTTGATGTGAGTGCATTGAATATGCTGTTATTAATCTTACTAATTGGTGGTGTTATTAGCGCTGTTTTAATACTATTCATTCCTTCACCACTGCCGAGTCTTTCCAATGAAGAAATCATTAGCACGCCTTGATCTAAACTTACTGATCACTCTGCAGTTGTTATTACAAGAATTAAGCGTCACTAAAACAGCAAAAAAACTGAACGTGACACCGTCAACCGTGAGCAAATCTCTCAGTAAGTTACGAGAATGGTTTGACGACCCTTTGTTTATAAAAACACCTCATGGATTTAGCCCAACGTCGCTCGCCATCAGTATGGAACAAGAGCTTGCTGACTGGTTACAAGTCAGCAGTCAAATACTCGCAAAACGCGGTGATGAGATCCCTAATGGTGTGCGCTTTAATCTTGCCATGGAATCGCCATTACTGCTGACGATGTTTAACCAACTTACACAGCAAATTTTTCAGCAGTATCCAGACGCTAAAGTTAAAGTTCACAACTGGGACTATGACTCAATTGAGGCGATCATTCGAGGAGAAGTCGACATTGGTTTTACTGGCCGAGAGAGCCACCCGAGATCAAAAGAATCGATTAAACTTTTACCCTACTTTATCAATTACGAAGTGTTATTTACCGACCTTCCCTTAGTGTATTTACATAAAGATCACCCAGCTTTAAAAGAAGATTGGAATATTGATACTTTTGTAAAATACCCACAAATTAACATCACATGGGAAAAGTCAGATACCTGGGCATTAGATGAAGTGTTAACAGAAATGGGCTTAAGCCGTAATATTGAACTAACCATGGCCACGTTCGAGCAATCTTTGTTTATGACAGCGCAGCCTGGTCACAACATGATTACCACTGCACCACAATATTGCCAGCATTACAGCCGTAATATACATCCAGATTTAGTGTGTTTACCTATTCCGGTAGATAAAGCATTACTAGATAAACTAATGATCCCCTTCACCATGATTTGGCATAAACGTAACAATCAAAATCCAAAAATAAAATGGCTAAGAGGTGCGATAAAAGCCTTATATCGAGACCTTAATAATACCAATTTGTCTTAGCATATTGAGTATTTATGCTTTAGCTGTGTGCTTACTGTCAGTTAACTAATACCAATCCGCATTAGAATTTGCTCTTTTAGCGAAAATTATCAGTGAGGTATTCGAGGCAGCCTTTGAAGACATCGTCGTTCTCGACAACTGCTCCTACGTTGCTCTACCTCCTGCATCTGACCGCCATGGATGGTGGGAATGTGTTATTTTTTATGGCAAAAAATAGACCATGCAGTCGTACGTTAAGAAAGGCTAACAAAGAAGATCACGCTGATAAATTCGCCCTTCGGGGGGCTGTGTCACAATATTGTGGCTTAATAAAACTATACACCGACATGAAGTCAATGAGCCTTAAGAGAAAACAGTGTAAACAGTGTTGAAATGACTCACTTTGCCTACCTAAAAGCGCGCCTTGTTTTATCGTTACCTCATCACTGTCGTTACAAGGTAATTAGCACATGATGATTAGACTTGTTATACCAATCCTATTAAATATGTGATCTTTCAGCGGGAGTTCAAAGTGCTGTAGGCAAGGCAGATGATTGAAGCGAATAGTGATCCTCGGTAACAAGCTCCTGCGTTACTCTACCTCCAGCATC
>NZ_JBSQBN010000031.1:0-40648 GCF_053850585.1 Shewanella sp. A22 | reverse complement strand
TACGACTGCATGGTCTATTTTTTTCCATAAAAAATAAGACATTCCCACCATCCATGGCGGTCAGATACTGGAGGTAGAGTAACGCAGGAGCTTGTTACCGAGGATCACTATTCGCTTCAATCATCTGTCTTGCCTACAGCACTTTGAACTCCCGCTGAAAGATCACATATTTAATAGGATTGGTATAACTCAAATTGCCTTGATAGCACTTTAGGATTTATGTAGAGGTTGGGGAAAATGAAATTATAAAGTATCGAATTGTTCAATCCTACCCAATAACATTTTAAACTTATAATTATGTTTATTTTATATTTTTTGATTGTTAAGGCGTATTGGTTTAGTGTTTTATGCTGCCGCGTCATGTCCTATCTTTTATATTTGCCTTCTACAAATTCAGTTTGCATGTTTTTTATACAATCAGCTGGATTTTACAACAACCTTGTCATATAGTTTTTATACACCGCGTCGTTATTTTGCAGTAAGTACAGATGATTATAAGACATAGTCATGAAGTAGTATCTGAAAGACAGAATAGGGTATAAGGAAATATCGTATTAGAGCAGTTTATTAGGTTATTTTGCCTGATTAATGCTTTAGTTGCTGTTATGGATGAGGGGATTATTTTGCTACTTTCATGTATGGAACATATCGCATATAGACTGAATCAATTTTTAAAGAACAGATTTGAATTATCAGAAGATATCGTCGTGATTTCGAATCTTGTTAATCATGATGGCAGCGTTTGTGCGAATATAAATAATCGTGTTGTTTTATTTATTACCAATATTGAAAAAGAAACAGCCATGAGTCATAGCAGCGACTCTCATCGTGCCGCTGCTTTTGCGACAGTCAAACCAATTTTCCTCAATCTGTATTTAATGGTATCGGCAAATTTTAATGGGACTAACTACAATGAGTCTCTCAAGTTTATCTCGAGTGTCATTGGTTTTTTTCAGATAAATCCAGTTTTTAATCATCAAAACTCCCCTGAACTGAATAGAAAAATAGATAAAATCATTTTAGATATTGAAAATATTCAAACCCAAGACTTGAGTAATATATGGGGCATGCTTGGTGCTAAATATGTTCCTTCAATTCTCTATAAAGTACGAATGATCACAATAGATGATCAGATCGAAACATTCAGAGTAAATAGAACGTCTGATGTTGATGTGACACTAAAATCACAAAGCGATGAAATGTGATGAATTACGCGACACTTTTATCAATCAATATAGGTCATCGATATTTTGCATCTTCTTTGTGTGAAGGAGTGTCATTTCATCCATCTTCATTGACGTTAGCTCAGAGCCGAAATACGGGGGTTATTTTTAGGTCTATGAATGCCGGTATTCTGGTGTTATTTGAAAAGGAAAAAAGCTCAATAATGCAGATGTTCGCTAATGATGATGAGGGGTTAATACTTGATTTCTACGGTGTCCCCACTGATGCAAACCTGAGTGATATATCTTCATTTCCTTTATTAAAAAAGGATGAAATTATCACTTTTGAAAAACCATTAACCACTGGTTTACAGACGAGAATAAACGATGATGAGAGTTATCAGTTAGCCATTGATGAGTTTGTATCACCGTTAGATTATCAAGCTAAAGACTCATTGGGCTCATATTCCAATTCGGAAGCAAATAGATTTGGTTTAGGGTCACTTTTTTTTGTGCGAATACAGTTATCGATTCAAGATTTGGTGTTTCTTTTTGATAGTGAAAAACAGAAGCATAAAACAGTAAATTTCACGGCAGTCATCGATACCAATAGGAGTTATTGGGAGTATAGAGTGAATGGCCAAGGTGTGAATGAACATTTTTTAATTGTAGATAGGCAAGAATCAATATCGTTTTTTTTAAGAGATATTGAACAAGCGGTTAACGGTAAATTAACTGCTGTATTTAGGAGTGATTCTGAAATTGAGTTGAAAGAGTTTACCGAGAACCATTTTCAACTTATTGAGAAACGAGCCCATGGAGATAAAGTTGTGATCCGTCGTTTGCCTATGGCTCAAGCTGGGAAAGGCTATCAAGAGGTTGTTGATAATAAATTAATTAAAATTTCTGAAATTTTTATTAATTTTTAACTTTAAAGGAATAAATTATGGGCGTGATGAAAACACCTGGTGTGTATATAGTTGAAAAGAATGCATTTCCAAATTCAGTGGTCGAAGTAGCGACGGCCGTACCAGCCTTTGTTGGCTATACTCAAACAGCGATGAATGGTAATAAGTCATTGCTTAATAAGCCTTGGCGAATCACTTCAATGGCAGAGTTTCGTCGTTACTATGGCGAAGCCCCTGAACCAGAGTTTGAAATTGCAGAAAAACCAGCAGACTCCAGTGAAGATGCTGCATTTATACAAGGTGATAAAGCTTATTTGGTGTCGCAATCAAATACCAAATATTTACTCTATTACAGCATGATGCTGTTTTTTCAAAATGGCGGTGGCCCTTGTTATATTGTTTCTGTTGGGAATTATACCAATGATGTAGAGGCCGCCAAGCTACAGGCTGGTATTACCCCATTGCTAAAAGAGCAGGAGCCAACCATGGTGGTTATTCCTGAAGCGGTGCTCTTGGCTGAAGATGATTGTATTAGCGTACAACAAGCTTCACTGGCTCATTGTGGTGGTGCGATGCGTAACCGTGTGGCTATTCTGGATGTGTGGAATGGTTTTCTTGACAGGCAAGATCCCAGTGGTGATTGTGTCGACAGTTTCCGCTCTAAGCTTGGTATTAACTATTTAGATTTTTCGTCGGCTTATTATCCGTGGCTGAATACCACAATAGTGCAGGATAGTGATATTAGTTTTAAGAATATTGCCAATATTGATGTACTAGCGGATTTATTAAAAGAGGAGGTTGCAAGTAATTTTACCGATCTTGATGGGTTAACTGATGAACAATTGGCCAGTCCGAGTAATAAATTACGGGTGGCAAAGCGGGATCAGATGTTAGCTGAAATCGATACTCTGGCAACTATAGCTGGGGATGCACAAGTGTTGCTATTACATAAAACATTGAGTTCTATGAGTCCACTTTATAGCAGTATCTTGTTTGATTTAAAGGGGAAACTAAACCTTCTTCCTCCTTCAGCCTGCATGGCAGGTATTTATACCATGGTGGATAATGCTCGGGGGGTATGGAAAGCGCCTGCTAACGTGAGCCTTAATGCTGTGGTTTCTCCTGCAGTGAATATTTCCCATGATGAGCAGGAAGACCTTAACGTGACCACCCAAGGCAAATCCATTAATGCTATTCGTACTTTTATTGGTGAGGGTACTTTAGTTTGGGGGGCAAGAACGTTGGATGGCAATAGCTTGGATTGGCGTTATATAAGTGTACGCAGAACATTGATTATGCTGGAAGAGTCAATTCGATTAGCTGCTAAAGCTTATGTATTTGAGCCGAATACTGCCAATACTTGGGCAACACTCAACAGTATGATCACTAATTTTTTAACGGGTATATGGAAGCGAGGTGGGCTTGCTGGCTCCGTTCCTGCTGATGCATTCAATGTCAGCGTAGGCTTAGGCAGTACCATGACTGGCGACGATATCTTAGAAGGGATACTGCGGATCACGGTCCTCGTCGCTGTGACACGCCCTGCAGAATTTATTGAAATAACCTTCCAACAGCAGATGCAAAAGTCTTAAACATCAAAGCTAGCTTAGTGGATTTATTTTAGAAAAAGTTAAGGAGAACGATATGTCAGATGATGGTTCAAAACAGTCAGCCAATGTGTGGCCGATGGCTAAGTTTTACTTTGAAGTTAAATGGGCTGGAGGTGCTGGAGAGGGCATGGTGTCATCTTTCCAAGAAGTATCAGGATTAGATGTCGAGTCCCAAGTTATTGAATACCGAGCTGGAGATAATAAGATTTTTTCCACCATAAAAATGCCCGGTATTGTGAAAACCAGCAATGTCACATTGAAGAAAGGTATTTTTGCTAAGGATAATAAATTTTACGATTGGTATAGCAAAATTAAACTCAATACCGTTGCCCGTACCGCTGTGACTATTAGTTTACTCGATGAAACGGGGTCACCCACAATGGTATGGACTTTAGCTAACGCATGGCCAACTAAAGTGACAGGTACAGACCTCAAATCTGATGGTAATGAGGTTGCGGTAGAAACTATAGAATTGGCTCATGAAGGGTTAGCAATAGTGAACAAGTAGTTTCGGTTTAGATTGAGTCAGGAGCCCATCTTATCATTACTTAGCAAAGCTTGAGTATTGGCTAAGGTGGGATGCTCATTATTGACACTTAATTGAGGATAAAATCTATGCCAGATGGTTCAACTCAAGATGCTGGAATATGGCCAGTTCCAGCCTTTTATTTCAAAGTCGCTTTTCATGGTGCTAAGAATAAGTCTGATACTTCCTTTCAAGAAATTTCCGGTATTGGCTCACAGATTGAGACTGAGGATTATGTAGAAGGTGGTGAGAACCGTTTTATATATCAGCTTCCTAAGTCTATTAAGCACAGCAACCTAACCCTTAAGCGCGGTATTACTAAACTCGATTCATTTTTGGTGAAGTGGTGTAAAAGTTTTTTTGATGGGGATTTTAATATCACGTTGGAACCTAAAGATCTTTCCGTACACTTGTTAGGAGAGAAGGGGACTGTAATTCGTAGTTGGAATTTTTTTCAAGCTTATCCAGTGAATTGGAAGGTGGATAGCTTTAATTCGACCAAGAATGAAGTGGCCATTGAGGAAGTAGAGCTGAGTTATCAATATTCAAACAGAGTAATATAACTTATGTCTATAGAAATTAAACAGTTAGTAATTAAATCTAGTGTGGTTGATGGCGGTGAAGGTGCTAGTTTTCCCGTAGTGACGGAAGCTGAGTTGGACGAGCAAAAAGAGCAATTGTTAAAAGCTTGCTTACAGCTAATCCAGCAAAAGCGGACCGAAATACGGGAGCGTTAAGGGGGAAATGGCATGGCAAAGAAATTGACCGTGGAAACTGAAGATGGCTCGAGCAAGTTTGAATTGATGCTAAATCCAACCAGTTTTAATCATGGGTATAGTATTAAGTATGACGATAAGAAAAAAAAGTCATTAGGTAAATCGTCAAGTGAACTTAAATTTGCTGGGTATGATTCTGAAACGATAGATTTTACAACAATATTGGATGGAACAGGCGTTGTGAAGACGACTAAGCCTGTGGATGTCAATCAGCAAATCGACGCCTTTAAAAAAGTTATCTATAGCTATGTGGGGAATAAGCATGAACCTAATGTTGTGCACATTATTTGGGGGACCCTCTATTTTGTTTGTCGGCTAACCAGCTTTAAGGCTGAATATGTGTTGTTTAAGCCTAATGGTAACCCATTGAGGGCCAAGTTAAGCCTAGCCTTTGCAGGCTATATGACCAACAAAGAAGAAGCATTAACATCTAAACGTTCGTCACCAGATTTAACCCATATCATTGAGTTCAAAGCTGGTGATACCTTGCCATTGTTGTGTCAAAAGGTATATCAGGATGGGTCTTATTATTTGCAAGTCGCTAAGGCCAATAATCTTGCCAGTTTCAGAGATATTAAACCTGGAACTCAGTTAGTGTTTCCGCCTCTCGTTTAGGAAATATTATTTATTTAAAAGGACTGAAACGTATATGGCAGCTTCTCCACTAGCCAATAGCGATGGTGTGATTAATTACAGTATTACCGCCGACGGTAAAGCGCTTAATGAGAGTATTAATGTGCTCTTCATTGATGTTGGTTTTGGGGTTAATCAAGTCCCTAGGGCCAGCTTTGTGGTGAGTGACGGTGATATGCCGGACAAAGATTTTCCTGTAAGCACAGAGTCTTGTTTTAAGCCGGGGACCAAAATAGAAATTAAGGCAGGTTATGGCAGTGACGTGTCATCTATTTTTAGTGGCATTATCGTTGGTTTGGGGATCACGATAGGACGTAGTAACGATTCGAGTCTAGTTATTGAATGCAAAGATGCCTGTGTGGCGATGACCATAGCAAGAAAGAGTGCCAATTATATAAAACAGAAAGACAGCCAAATTTTAGAGACTATTATTGGTCAATATCCCTCTCTGAGTAGCCAAGTTTCGGCAACAGGATCTGAGTACGATGAGTTAGTGCAATTTAACTGTACTGATTGGGATTTCATACTTACTAGGGCCGAAATGAATGGTTATTTAGTCTGTGTTGATGCTGCGAAGGTGACCGTAGCTGAGCCAAATGTCAATGATGAGTGTGTACTGACCGTCACCTATGGCGAAGACCTTATCGATTTTCAAGCAGATATAGATGCAAGGTATCAATTCTCTTCTGTAAAAAGTGTTGGCTGGGATCTTAGCGAACAAAAAAGCCTTGAGCAGGAAGTTACAACTCAATCCCTTAATAAACAAGGGGACTTATCATCATCAGATCTTGCTGACACTTTATCCTTGTCTGAATTTAGACTGCAAACCACAAATACTATGGACAGTGCATCACTTAAGGCTTGGGCCAAAGGCCAACAGATAAAGTCAGCCTTAGCGCGGATAAGGGGCAAGATGACATTTCAAGGCAGTGCGGCTGCCAAAATAAATACTCAGATAGAAGTGCTTGGCGTGGGGAGCCGTTTCAATGGTGCGGTATTTGTTAGCCAAGTGCGCCATGAAATAGCCAACGGACAATGGTTGACAGAAATTGAATTTGGTATGTCGCCCCAATGGTCTAGTGAATATCGAGATATAACCGCACCGCCAGCTAGCGGTGTCTTACCAGGGGTGGAAGGTTTACAAATAGGTATAGTGATGCAGCTTGACGAGGACCCCATAAATCAAGATCGGATTAAGGTCAAAGTTCCTGTGATGCAAGCTTCATCACCAGGTGTTTGGGCTAGGCTTTCCAGTTTCTATGCCTCTGGTGGGATAGGCAGTTTCTTTATTCCAGAAATAGGCGATGAGGTGGTGTTGGGCTACTTTAATAATAATCCCAGTGAACCTGTGATTTTAGGAAGCCTTTATAGTAGCAAGAATACTCCTCCCTATGAGATAGCGGCAGATAACGACACCAAGGCAATCGTAACTCGAAGTAAGCTCAAACTAGAGTTTAACGAAAAAGACAAAGTTATTACGATTATTACACCAGAAAACAACAAGATAGTATTAAATGATAAAGATAAATCTATCCTCTTAGAAGATCAAAATAACAATAAGGTTAAGCTCAACAGCAGTGGTATCAGCTTGGACAGTCCCAAAGATATAAAAATCAGTGCTAAGGGAAGTTTGTCATTGGATGCCGTTGGCGAAGTGAGCATTAGTTCCAAAGCTGATGTTAAGGCGACAGGGATGAATATTGAGCAAACCGCACAAATTGGTTTTACCGCTAAGGGGAGCGCGACTGCAGAACTGTCGGCATCGGGACAGACTACAGTCAAAGGCGCCATAGTGATGATTAATTAGGGAGCACTTTATGCCACCAGCAGCAAGGATCACTGATATGCATTTATGCCCAATGGTCACACCAGGATTACCCCCAATTCCCCATGTTGGAGGCCCCGTAATGGGCCCTGGAGTGCCGACTGTGTTAATTGAAAAGCTACCTGCTAGCGTGATTGGTGATAGCTGTACCTGCGTCGGGCCACCAGACACAATAGTAAAAGGCTCAGCCAGTGTCATGATTGGAGGTATGCCGGCTGCAAGACTCGGAGACTCAACTGTTCACGGGGGAAGCATAGTGCTTGGAGCTTTTACGGTTCTAATTGGTGGATAGTGATTGTGTCGTCTCTTTTGTTTGTTTTTGGTGATTAAGACTAAATTCACAGAGCTGGTAGTGTTAAAAAACGTGGAGATTTTTGTCGGTCATATTGATGTAAATCGTATTCGATATTAAAAACTAAGAGAGGATCTTGGTTTTCATGGAGGGAATCATGGTTGAGGATAAGTCATTTTTAGGGACAGGTTGGCGTTTCCCGCCACAGTTTACCGGATCAGGCAGACAAGCCGCTATGGTGAGTGAAGAGCTGGATATTAAAGAGAGCATTAATATTTTACTTTCAACCAATCCGGGTGAAAGGGTCATGGACCCTGACTATGGGTGTGGTATTAAAGCCATGGTATTTGAGGAGATAAACCAAGCCACTATAACTAAGCTTACTCATGTTATTGAGCGGGCGGTTCTCTTTTTTGAGCCGCGTATTGATTTAGAGCTAGTTGATATTAATACGCTGCATGCTATGGAGGGGAGACTTGATATCTGTCTGCATTATCGGGTGATCACAACCAATGCGAGACGTAACATGGTTTATCCCTTTTATATCATGGAGGGGACGCTCGTTGAATTTTAATCATGATATCCGAAAAAACAGTCCATTTAGATACTCAGCTTCGTTATGACAAGTCATGATGCGCGCTTAATATCCCTTGGTAGCGCTCAGTCTGAACGGCTGCCAGATGCCTTGCTCCCAGGGCATTTTGATGTGGATGAAATGTCCTTCGAAACTTTGTTGGTGTTAGCCAAAGAGATCGCTGGTCAATTGCATTTCTATAATTTAGATAATCATATGGAAGGCAGTTGGGAACCTATGTTCCTTGCAGACGACCTTGTTATCATTGCTCAGCTACAGACGATTAATAGTCGCAGGATCACCAGAGAGTTTGAGGAGCAGTTGAAAGGTGATTCTGAGCAAACTATTTCTATCATCATACAACTTTTTAGCGATATTAATCTTGCCTATAGCAAGTTGAAAACGTCTGAAAGTAAGGCCTCGATTGAGCTGTGTTTAAAAATAGCCTCCGCGGTAAATAAAAAGCTCTTGGATCAATTACAGGCTTTTATCTCGCTATCAGCTGGATTAAATGTTCAACGAAAACAAGAGATGCAGCAATTTATTATTTCATTAGATAAAATGTGGGGTATAAATGCCGAGTCTGAGATGGAGGAATATCTTAGCCCTAAGGTAGAGATAACTGATAGAGAGCAAGCTTATGAGTTGAACTATTATCAACGAGTGTCGACACTGCAGCAGTGTTTTACCACTTTGATGAATGCGATTCGTTTTCTGCAAACGGATTTGCATCTCTACCTTCAAGAGATCAAGGCCCAAGCTGATCATGATCCCGCAATGGGACTGTTAATGGCATTTTTAAAGATTTATCGCCTGAGTCAGACGCAGTTAAATCGCTTTACGATGAAACATCTAGATTTCTATTATCGTAATTTGCTCAAGTTTAACCCTCATGTGCCCGTCCCTGAATCCTGCTACCTAGTTTTTACGCCTACTAAAGGGCTCAATAAAACCAATATTATACTTAAAGGGAGTGAGTTTACCTGTGGTAAAAATTCACAATTACAAGATATTATCTTTACTTTAGATGATGACCTACTGTTATCCAATACCAGAGTCGGTTCTGTTGTCAGCTTATTTCTTCATCGAGATCCATTGATTTCACCTGAGAGCGAATTGCACTATGTGACTAAGGTTGTGAAGAATACATTAGACGGTCAACGCAAGGTAAGTAACCAGAATGTATTTTCTACTTTTGGGGCTAACCCACTTTTAGCAGGAACAAATCAGATACAAGCTCAATTAGGCTTTGGAATTTCGGCTCCAGTGCTCAATTTGAAAGAAGGCAGCAGAAATATCTCTCTTGCCATAGCTTTGACCGAATATCAGCAGATAAGCCCGCATCTATTATATCTTCTGGTGACTAATGTTGATCATGGGATAAAACATCAACACCTCGCAGCTATTGTCAGTGAGTTGTTGGGGGCTGAATCTGAGTCAAGGTTTTCTCAGGTTAGTCCACAAAGCGCTTCTGAGTCCTCAGTCAACACCGAGATTCTTCACCCGCTGACACAGGAGGTTTTGAGTCAACTATTGCCTTGGCAAACTAATGAAATATATACAAGTTCAAGTGTTAAAGTTAGTCAGCGTATTTATAAGCATTATTTATTGGCACTTTTAGTATTAGCGGCCGACGAACTTCAATTTTATCGCATTTTAGGACGTATTTTTAGCCGTCATACCTTGAGTTGTATGGAGGCTAATGAGAAGGCGTTGAGTGCAAATGAGTACAGTGGATGGCTAAGTCATAATGATATTGAGCTGATAGATCAAAAATCCCAACAATTTACAGCAAGCTCTGGTGTTATTCGTCTTCTTAGATTATTGCGACAGGATCAACTGCGTACTTTTTATGAATTGTATGAAAGCATGTTTGATATGCATATTTCTATCGCCGATGGTTGGTTTGAAATTAATCACTACCGAATTAACCCACTTAGGGGAAAAGTTAAAGGTGATGACATAGGTGTGTATGGTTTTCATTTCGATATTCCATTAACAGCAGATATCCCACCGATCGTCCCCTGTGACCCTAAGATCCACGGCGATATGTGGATGAGCGGTGAACCTTGTATAACGTTTGCCATTAAACCTTTGGCGACGTTCTTCCCTTATTCGATATTTAGAAGTCTTATTTTAAGTTCTGTGGCGATAGATGTCACAGTCAAAGGGCTTACCGAGCTTGTGGCCTATAATAGCCATGGCCGTCTTGATCCTTCCAAAACATTTGTGCCTTTCGGTGCTTTACCCAGTTTGCATAGTGACTTTATTCTGGGTAGTGAAGAGATGTCGAAAAAAAACATTCAAACAGTGGATATTAATATTGATTGGGCTCAGCTACCGATAGGATCAGGTGGTTTTAAAGAACATTACGTGGGTTACCCCTATTATCTTGATAATCAGAGTTTTAAGGTCAACTTTCAGATATTGAGAGACGGAAATTGGGTTTATGCTTCACATGGTGATGACTTTAACCTCTTCGGTTGTCAGTCTATTAATCGAGAGCTATCTGGACATGCCAGTCTTTCCAGTATGATTGCTAATGAGTTTAAGCCTGTGGCTAGAGGCGCTAGGCAGCAAGAGTTTGATTATAACCTCAAGAGTCGAAATGGATTTATTAAACTTGTATTAGTTGCGCCAAACAAAGCCTTTGGTCATCAAGATTATTCGGGGTTGCTGACTCAAACATTATTAACCAATGCTAAGTCAAAGCGGCCTGATGCCTTGCCAAATACACCATACACCCCAACAATCAGTAAACTTTCGTTGAACTATCATGCTAAAAGTGTGATTTATTTACATCCTCAAAATCATAAAAAGACCCTACCGCATCATAGTGTGACTCATATCCACCCTTTTGGTTTTCAGCAAATCTATCCAGTTAATTCATCCCACTTACAACCAGAATTGCACACCCTTTTCCCTCGTTATTCCTATGATGGCAATCTGTTCATAGGCCTTGAGGCTCAAGAGCTAGCTGATGAAATTAGCTTGTTTTTTGAATTAGATGAGAAGGCGAATTTAAATCGTGGTGATGCCGCGAGCGATATTCACTGGTTTTATTTAGTCGACAATCATTGGTATTCATTAGATGAGCGACAGATTTTAGCCGATTCAACTGCAGGTTTTATTACCTCGGGTATTGTAACGATTAAAGTGCCTGCCAATGTGACGAGTGATAATAGCATTATGCCAGCAGGACAGTTTTGGATAAGGGCTTCGGCTAATCGTGACTTAAATTGTTATGGCTACTGCCTTTCTATTTCGACTCATGGCACTAAAGTTACCCGTAAACTTAACGTTGATGATACAGACTCACGTTTAACCGGTATTCATCAATGGCAAGCGATGCAGTCTCAAGTGGGCTTGGCAAAAGTTAGCCAATTAACCCCTTGTTTTTCCGGAAAGTCTGTTGAAAAACCAAGAGAGTTTAAGCAAAGAGTCAGCGAAAGATTAAGGCACAAGGGAAGGGCTGTTTCTCCTTGGGATTATGAAAGGCTTGTTTTAGAAGCATTTCCTGAGGTAGAGCGGGTGAAATGTTTTGCTAATCTCATCTATCAAACTCAAGGAATATTTCCAGGGCATATTTTACTTATTGTGAGGCTAAGGGTGAGTTCGTGCTCCCATACGCCTTGCGATAATTTCCATGCTAGCAGCAATATTTTAAATAATATTCAACGCTATATTTCTAGCTTGTGTAGCAAATTTGTCAGTGTTGATGTTCGAAATCCTATTTATGAAAGCCTGCAAGTTCGCTGCTCAGTGAAATTTAATGCAGGGGTGCATTCAGGGTCGGCCATGAGTCAACTTAATCAAGATATTTGTGATTTTCTGTGCCCTTGGTCAGAACGGGGCAATATTGGCTTTGGTTGGACCTTGAAGGTGAAAGATATCGAGTCTTTTATTCGACATCATCCATCAGTCAAGTTTGTCACTCAAGTGTCTGCCTTACACATTGTTACTGGCAGTCAAGGGGATCTCGCTAATTTTCAATTGCTCGATAGTGTCAATACTACGCAGGTCTCTAATGAGCTTAATCCTGAGGCTATTATCCAGGCAAGCAGTCCTTGGTGTCTACTGATGCCATTTAACCATCATGTTATAGCGCTAACCGAAGATGAATATGATCGTAAAGCTAAGGTCACTGGTCTGGATGAGCTGGAAGTCGGTGGCAACTTTATTGTTTGCGATCGAGATCCTGAAAATAATGATCAAATAAAAAGAAAAGGAAGTCAGCATAATGGCTAAACGCAACAGGAGCACGCTGAAAAATTATTTTAGAAAGGGAGCATTGCCTTCTGCAGATCATTTCTCCGATCTGATTGACTCCTGCCTTAATACATTAGAAGAGGGATTTGATAAATCGGTTAATGAAGGCTTTAGAGTCTCTTCCCTAGAAGAAAATGCTCATTTAATGAGTTTCTATCGAGAAAACGCTCCAGAACAACAGCTTTGGTCGATTCAGTTTGATAAAGAAATCGATGCCTTACTTTTTAGTTCACCCAATGCACAATATGCAAATAAAGAGGCAGGTAATAAGCCTGATAGCACTAATGATATCAGCTCTTCTCCAGGTAATAGTGCTGAAAGTTTAGGGGCTCAGAGCCTTTTAGCTTTATCACCAAATGATTGTGTAGGGATTAATTGTGATCGTCCCAGCCATACACTTGAAGTTAATGGCACTTTTAAAAGTAGTGGCAGAAAAGGAGGAGCCTTTGAAAAAGCGACACCTAAGATTCTTCCCGTTAAAGCTGACGGAAATTGGCATACCATTTCACCTAAGTTAGAAGGTTGTCAGGCATTGGAAATAATGGCAGGCGTTGGGATAAAGAGTTCGGGCCGTTACGGGTTATTACGTGCCATAGCCATGAACACCTGCGATCCTGACTCATGGTGGTTCGATGTGTTTAATTGGTTTAATGTCAAAAGCAGTATCAAGAGCCAACATGCTTATTATACTTCCTCGGCAGATAAGCTTTGTCTACGCTGGATAAAAGACAAAGAGAAGCCTCAAAAGAGCGAGGCTTATCGGCCTTATTATTTGCAAATTCGTAGCAATACAGATTATGGCGATGGTATTTATATTCGCTATCACATCACCAAGCTCTGGTTCGATGATTATATGCAAGATTGTATAATGACCAAAGAGGAGGCCGGTGATGAAAACTAGTGCCACCTTAACTCGGCATGATGTTAAAAATGATCCTTTAAGTTTCTATAGTCTAAGGAAAACTGGGATCAAATATGCCCAAGCTTTTTCCGGTGACATCTGGACTGATTATAATGCCCACGATCCAGGGGTGACTATCCTTGAGCAGCTTTGTTATGGGCTAACAGAGTTAAATTATCGCACCGAATTTAATGTTGAAGACCACCTTTCTGAGCCCGATGGCTATTTAAATCTCACCACATTGGCCTTGGCTCCGCCTGAAGAGGCGCTACCTGCTCGAGCCTGTACTGTGGAGGATTACCGTAATCTTCTACTCGATGGTATAGAAGAAATCGACAGAGTGTGGATTTCTGCTCAGGCGTCAGCACAAAAGGGCTTGTATAACATTGAATTACAGCTTACTCCATCTCAGCGAGCCCTATGCCAAGCTAGGCCGTCCTTGATGGATAAAATTATCAACAAGGTGTCACTTGTATATGGTAAGCATCGCAACCTTGGGGAAGATATTGGTGAGATAAGTATTATTGCTGACAACGGGTATCAGTTGCATGCCGATATTGAGCTTAGTGATAATGTTAGTGCCGAGTCAGTGATGGCTAAGATTTACCATGTTAGCCAGCAGTGGCTAATGGGGGAGTTGGTAATAGAAACGTATGAAGAACAAATCAAGCAAGGGAAAAGCTTAGAAGCCATACTCACAGGGCCTAGAACTCAGCATGGCTATTACAAGGTATTGGATAGTCAAACAAGAGACCGCAGCACAGACAAGGTCTGTCGTACGCTTTCGTCCTTGTACTCGGTCATTCGTACTTTAGAAGGCATTGAGACAATCAATCACTTAGCTTTGAAGGATGTGGATGAGTCGCTTAGTCGCTTGAATATGACGAAAGACCAAGAGAAAGAAACTCAAGATCCTGGTAATACAAATCCACAAGAAGTGGAGCAAAAAAACCAGCTGTCACAAGTTATTAGAGATAAGTCATGGTTACTTATTCCTGACGATCCCAAAAACATCAAGGTCTGTTTGCAGCGTCATAGACAGACACTGAATATAGATTTTGAAACATTCAAATCTCATGTGGAACATAGGCAGTTTAAACAATATTCGATGCGTCACACCCGCCAAGAAGTAAGCAGCTTGTATCAGGCGGTTCAAGGCCGCTATAGGCAGGTAAAGCATTATCACTCAGTACAGCAACATTTTCCTGTTCACTATAATTTAAGTCTTATGGGCATTCAGGCATCGGCAGACCCTTTAGATAAAGCCAAAGCTAATCAGCTTAAGGGCTATATGCTTATTTTTGATCAGCTTATGGCAAATTTCTCATCTAATATTAATAACTTAAAGAACTTGTTCTCAATAGATAAACACTACACTCAAACTTATCAATTTTACTCGTTTGATTCAATAAACCTACCTGGAATAGAACGTTTTTATCCTAAGACACCCAAACAAACATTCGATGAGTTACTCGCCAAATTTGATCACTTTTATGACAGAAAAGGAAGGGTACTGGATTATTTATTGGCCCTTTATGGTGAAACGTTAGATCAAAGGATCTTAAGACAGTTCAATGCCTATGATAGCCAACAAGGTCTTGAGGCCGTGCTGTTGGATAATAAATATCAGTATTTAACCTCGGTATTGGCCCTAGGACGAGATCGAGGAGCGGGGTTTGACTATCGCAGTTATCGTGAGTTTACTCATAATATTGGTGGTTTCCAGTTTAGGTTAAGCAGCTTACTGGGGTTGCAAGTTAATCAATGGCCTTATACTAGTTTGATTAAACGACAGCCGCTGGACATCGTCACAGACGCCGAGTTTGAGCAGCTTAACGCTAGCCACCATAACCAAGTTATCTTGAATGATGCGATGGCCAAAGATTTTATTCCCATCACGTTAATTAATTCATCGATTAAGCAAGATGAGAAAAGCGCCTCCAAAGTTTTTTTATCTTTATTGCCTCTTAAAAATAATGTTATTGGAGAGACTTTCTTTAGAAAAGGGGTCGATATCACTCATTTTAAATTAGTGAAGCGAGGCCGCTTATCTCAATATGATCTTTTTTTTACTTTACAGCAGAAACAAGAGCTTAGCGTCAAAGATGCTAGATTGCAGCACGATACTAGCTATTATTTGGGATCGAGTTCTGATACCAATAAGGCCAATCGGCTAGCAAATATTATACGTGAGCACTTGGTGTTGCTGAATCGTAAATGTGAAGGTATTTATGTGGTTGAACACTTACTTTTAAGGCCTGAGACGAGAACAGACAGTAACATTACATTGTTAAAACCTCATACCGTAGAGGAGGATTTTTACTCTTTAAGGGTGTCTATTATTTTCCCTAATTTTACCGCCAGATGTGCAGATAAAGGCTATCAAAAAATGGCGCAGGAGATCGTAACAGAGCAATGTCCTGCTCACATTTATCCTCAATGTTATTGGTTAGGTTTTGCCCAATTGTGTGAGTTTGAGCAAACTTATATGAAATGGCTGGAATTAAGGAGAAGTGGTTTCAGCCCTAGTGATGAATGTCAACAGAGCGCTCAGCAGCTGGTGGACTTACTTAAGAGCTATCAGAAAGCTCAAGGGCTAGTCGAAAGTACTACGGTGACAGCATGATTATGACACAAGGCCAACAAACATTACCTTCAGATAAGCACCTCATTGAACAAGCTGTGTTAGATATTAGTTTTCCAAATCAATGTCTTGCTGATGAATTTCAGTCGCTGGCACATAGATTTATGCTACATGATTTATTGCCACTTATAGATGAGGTATTTGAGCTGTACAGTAAAACTGACAGGGTGATTAGTATTGACAATCTTGTCATCGACCTAGGTAATTTGCCCGCTGCGGATTATCGTAATCAATTGTTACTTAGGGTTCAACAGGCCTTAAATGAACAGCTTAAACTATTATCGACAACGTCGGGTGCTAGCACGTTTATACCAAATGAGGCCCATCAACAAGGCAGTAAAGCTGTTCTACCTCAATTTTCTGGAAAGACACATCAAGATATCAGTCAATGTGATTATCGTAGTATGTCCAAAGCACAGGCAAGCTGGTTACAACTTAAGTATTTTCTCGAGTTTGGCGTCTTGTCTTGGAATACGGAAGTCAGCCGTTTTTATGCAAAGCAACAAAACTGGACTGACTGGTTTGAAACGACCGTATTGGCTCACGTAGGCCCACTGACTCATTTATTTAACATTTCTACCCAAAAGCAAGTGGTCATCACTCGCCTTCTTCGGTATCTCAAAACAGACAAGGCCATAACCTGTCTGTTGGCCATGACTCAGCATTCGCGACAAATGGCGTTGTTGCTCAAGATAATGCTCGACTATGGCGATGGACAAGGATTTAGTCAGACTGAGAAGCAGTTTTTTACTCAAGGTGGTTGGCTAGAAGGTCAGAGTAAAGCAAAAGTTCAAGATTTTTTACTCGCCTTGTTTTTGTCTTTGGTCAATAGGTCTGACGCTGTTCTGTTTGAGATTAATTCTGCTCACGCGAACGCTGATGCACAAGAGCAATTTTTTCCAAACTTAAGATTAGGTCGGATTACATCATTGGTTAATGTGTGTCAGCAATATGCTCCTAATGGGATGAAGGCCAACTTTAATACTATACTCTCTTCCGTTGCTGCCGCTGATCATCTGTATCGGGAGTCTATGGCTGCGGATGTCGATAAACCAAACTTAACCTCACGCGATGGGCGTCAACAGGCCATGACTTTATTCACTTGGGCCTTGCTACGAGGGCATCACTCGGAGTTGTTGTTTATTTGGTCCTTGGCGACCCATGAATTGGCTAAAGAATTTGTGATCTTATTGCGTCACCTTGGCCAGCAATATGAGGTCAGGCATGCCTTATCGACAGCGCTATCTGAGCCTATGTTTATTGATCTGTTGACGCTACTAGAGCCGACTGAAAGTGTTTTTATTCTAAGCTTTAAACGTTTAGGTCTGCCGCAGTTGTTTACCTTAAAAGAGAATCAAACACATAAAAAACTGAGCCCAAACGGAAGGGAAACTCGTGCAGACATAATCGGATTAGCCATTTCTCCCTCGGCTCCTATGCCTGAGATGACAAATCACCACAGGATATTTTGGGAGTTCACGTTAAGTTATCTTTTAGTTGATCGTGGCAGTGCGTTTAACCGTAAGGCTTATCTGCATAGCATGATAAAACAGGCGGCCAATCATCAAAATGTGAGTCAAGCTAGGTTGCATCAATCTTTGTGTCAGTCATTACTAAGCGTAGGCTCCGATTCTCCCCTAGCAAAAAATATGTTTCATATTTTGAGTGAGCTTTCGTTCAACGCTGAGCCCGTTTCTATGGCTAAAGGGGCACGGAATATTGATCCTCCTATAACAGATAAATTAGGACTAACGGAGGAAGAAGTCTTAATTACACAACTTGCCATAGGGTTACAGCAAGGGCGTATCGACTATATTATCAAACACTGGTCTCGTTATATCGCTGAATATAGTGAGTTGTTTCGTAAAGGGCTTTATCTCTATGGTCAGCAACCTAGTGTCATTAAGATGTTAGTAACACGTCTTAGTGCTCCGATGCTGCAAACCCTTTTGGGCGTATTGGCCCCTTCTGAGAAGGCGTTTATTAAGTCAATTGTGGCTCAATTAACGTCTAGACTTGTTGATACTGAAGTAGAAAGAGGTCCCCAATTTGAAGCGGTTGGTGTTAGGCAATATCTTTGGCAATTTAGTTTAAGCTATTTGGTTACAGAGCGAGGTTCGGTATTCAATAAGCTCAGCTACCTTAGTGCGTTGACTCAACAAATGGCTGCTCATCATAATTTAGATCATCAGCAACTCGTTAGCGGGCTTATTCAAGGGTTTTCAACACCAGAACAGCAATCTGTCATGCAAAGTGAATTGATGGAACTCCTTGTTTCATTGTTGCTACACCCACTCGATTTAGTTCAGAGCCACTTGTGTTTGGAACCCAAGGTTTCAATTGAAAGCTTGAGTGAACAGCCCGTTAATACAGAAAATACTGAGCGTTCTCAACTCTCACGGGGATTTGACGCGAACGGATCGGTAATCGCAGACCTCGCGCATGATGAGGCTCAATTATTACGACGTTTAGTGCTTGCCTTAGTGCTAGGTGACTCTGCTAATTTAGAGTTGCTTTTACCTAAAGCTAATAAGACGATCTTAACTCAATTCTCTTTTATTTTATTGCAATATGGACGTAGTGATATTCAGATACAGCGTTATTTATTAGTACTGCCTAAGTCCACTCAATATCGATTAATTGCGTTATTTTTACCTCGATTACTTGTGATTTTACCAACGCTTATGACTCAAGAATCATTACTATTTACGGGAGTTAAGATACCAAATGGTCATATAAAAACTCACTCATCAATGGAGACTCTGTTACTTAAAAAAGCAGGGCTAAATGAGACAGAGTTATTGCCGCTAGGATTTATTCAAAAAAATTCGCGTTATAAATTAACTCAAAAATTGATTTTTTCCACTTCTTTAGATTTGCAAATAAGTTTGATTTTGTGGCGTTTTATTTGCCATGTTCCTGCCCAAACTCAAGGGATAAAAACCGCCAGGAAGGTACCTGATATTGCCTCACTGGTTCAATATTTTGTTGTACAAATGGCTGCCTACCGTCACTTACCTTACCAAACCTTACTGCAAGCTATGCTTAAGGAAGCCTTATACCGTAACGAGAGAACCGCTAATCACAACGTTGATAAGAGCGCTCCTCTCTGGCTTATCGATATATTGAAAAAATGGTGTGCGGCACAGCCTGAGTTAGCGATTTATACGCCTTTATCCAACGTTAGCGTTGGCCCAATAGATGCGGCTTATCTTCCTCCTGAAGCTCATGCTTCTGTGCAGCCAAACATTGAGGAGGCTTCTCCTTTAGGTCGCTTAGTGATATTCCAGCAGTGGGAGAATAGATTACTAAAAATGGCCCAGTGCTTAGCGATAAAAGCTAAGCAAAAAGATACGCATAAAGAACTCTCTAATTTTGTGAATTTACTTATTCTGTTGGAAAAAGAAGATATTGTGCGCTATTTCGACCTTATGCAACAAGCTGTGATGCAATCTATCGATTGGCACTTTATTTGTGTCAATATTCAATGGTCGCAACGCCAAGTGCTCATTTCACTGCTTGAAGCGGTTGACGATTTATCATCAACATTTAGTCTATCTCAGCGGACTTCTTCAGCGGATTTATTGCCACCTTTAACATCATCGAATTTGCATGACTTAACCGACTACCCTCGTTTTCACCGCCTCTCAATAAGCGATGACGCCTTCTTTATGGTTAACCCCCCCCTATTAATTCCTCATATTAAGCTATTTTCCTTGATTCCTCAGTGGCGAAATAGCATGAAGGTCACAGACATAAGTACTGTTCAGAATACATCCATTACCAGCTCAGCCAGCTCGTTAAAAGTTAACGAGATGGAAGATAATGCGCTTCAACGTGCAAAAACTCAGCATATTGAAAACGAAAAAAATGCTAATCGAGACCGTGTAAGTGTAGAGCAAGACGTGTTGCAAGATGATGTTGAAATGCTTAATACGATGCAGAAACTGCTAGAAAAGTTAGCTCAAACTGACTCTGGGTCAGTGTCTTATCTGGGCTTTTCTCGAGCCAATGCGCGGCAATATCATAAGGTTGACACCTACCTCCGTTACTTGCTTAAACATGATGCAGCAGCGCTTAAAGCTCAATTATTGAATTACATTAGACATCATCAGGTGATGCAATGCCTTGTTTCGATAAGGAGTAATAATGAACTTGTCGAGCTAATGACTTTTCTTTATGGCCACTCTTTTACTCAATTGTATACAAGACTAAGAAGCTTGACGCAATGTTGTCCTACACTTATTCATTTATCGAGTGATTTACATTGGCGATTTTGGTTGTTTTTTCCAAAGGCTTTGGCTAGTCATCATGGCGAGTTAACCCTCACAATTATGGATTTTTTACAAGATATATACCAAACAGATCAACGCCTTAATCGAATGTTCTCCTCGTGGCAGCATTTCTTAATTCAATTAAGGGTAGAGCTTAAGGAGAATAGAAGATCGGGAACTCAAGTTGTGAGGCTCTTTGAACAACTGACGTTACTCGATAATGCACTAGAAAAGTCGAAAAAAATTAATGTAACACAGAGTGCTTCTGTTGATAGCACTAGTGACGATACCTCTCTTACAACAAAGGATCCTCTTGCACTAATAGAATCCATTATCTACGGCGTGAAGGGTAAAGATGCCAACAATAATAGCGCATTGCAAAATGATGCAAGATTAAGAAATTCAGCCAATGAAAGTGATGTTGAACAGGACGTTGAGACGATAGATAAAATCTATGTGGCCAATGCCGGGCTAGTGTTACTGAGTCCATATATTTCTCGCCTGTTTACTATGTTGTCGTTGACTCAGCAAGGGGAGTTTATCAATGACAATGCTCAAGAGAAGGCATTACATGTCTTACAGTATCTTGTGAATGCTCAACAGGACTCTCCGGAGTTTCAATTAAGCTTAAATAAGATCCTCTGTGGGATGAAAAGCGCTAAACCGCTTCATTACCATATCGGGTTAACGGACGAAGAAAAAGACACGGCTGAAGGGCTTTTAGTTGGCGTTATTGAGAATTGGCGCGCTTTGGGTAACACCAGTGTCGATGGTTTAAGGCAAACTTTCCTTCAGCGAGATGGCGTGATCACCCTAGAGAAAGAGGCGTGGAAGTTGCGCATTCAACCCAAAGCTTTTGATGTGCTGTTAGATAGTCTTCCTTGGAGTTTTGGGGTTATTAAACTGCCTTGGATGGAGCGTGTTCTGCATGTTGAATGGCGTTAAGTCATAGTGCCAAAGTCGTAAAATAGCGTTAATAAACGCAAAAAGGAATATTTGTTTTTTGATATAAGGTCGCCAAGGATGAGTAAATTAACGGTGGTAACTCAAGATGAAATACCCGCAGAAGTCCTTTCCAATAACTCGGAAAGTGACAGCACGTTAGCAATTGCTCAAGACGCGTCTGTGGTCAACGTATCAGATGCGAAAAGTGAGACGATGGAGGCGTTGATAGATTCAGGCCTATTGGGTGCGCCGACCACACTCTGTGAGGCCAATGCTGCCAGCTTAGAACGGGAAATCGCTTGGTTCTCTATGGTGTTAGATTTAAGGATTAAGCTTTACTTTAAGCAAGAAACAGAGTTTGAATCCATTGATCAGATCTCCGCTCCAGATTTGCATCAAGATAAATCGGCTTATGCCCTCTGGGTGAAAGAATACCTTAACCTGAGCGAAGAGAGGTTGCTGTTAGTCATGGCCTTGATCCCCCATATTAAACCTCATATTTTTGATACTTTTTTTATTCGTAACAGTAACTTTGATCGGCCTTATACTGAATTTGGGGGTAAGCCTGGTACTATCCATCAAGGTTTTTTACCGACCTGTGAGACTGCCGCGTTTGTACTCGCTGGAGAGTCTCTAGTCGATCGCTTTCGTATTGCTGCTTATTTTGAAGCCCAACACCCTTTTATTAAACATAATGTGATTAAGTTGTCGTCGCCCAACACTGGCGAACCTTTTTTTAGTAGCAGTTTCAGTTTGGAGGCAGAATTCCTCAACCAATTCACTACAGGCATTACTCAGAAACCAGATTATAGTAGCCAGTTTCCCGCAAAGTTGATCACTAGCCCGTTAGCTTGGGAGGATTTGGTTTTATCTACAGAGGTAATGGACGAGATAGATAAAATAAGAGCTTGGATAATCCATGCCGATCATTTATTACAAGATTGGGGGTTATCTAAATCTCTTAAACCCGGTTATCGTAGCCTTTTCTATGGCCCACCAGGAACTGGTAAAACTTTGACCGTGACCTTGATAGGGGCGGAATTAGGGTTAGATGTATATCGTATCGATCTCTCGGCGATGGTGTCTAAATACATAGGTGAGACGGAAAAAAACTTAGCCAACCTGTTCGATCAGGCTCAAAGTAAGCGTTGGATCCTCTTTTTCGATGAAGCCGATGCCTTGTTTGGAACTCGTTCTCAGGGCGGAGGAGCTAATGAACGTCATTCAAATCAGGAAGTGGCCTACTTGCTACAACGTATTGAAGACTTTCCCGGCATCGTTATTTTAGCGAGTAATTTAAGAGCAAATATAGATGATGCCTTTTCTCGGCGTTTCCAATCACTGATTTATTTTCCTATGCCCGATGCGCCTCAGCGTCATCAACTTTGGCTCAACATGCTTAATGGGCGCTATCAAGATGATGAGCCTGAAAAGCTGCAAATCATTGCCGAAAAATATGAGTTATCGGGTGGCGCCATTGCCAATGTGGTTCGTTATGGCGCTATTTGTGCCGTGCAAGCTGGTCATAACGTTATCGCGTTTCAAGATCTTGTTAGCGGCATAGCCAAAGAATTACGCAAAGAAGGAAAGACTATATGAATTGGCTTAGTGCTTGGGCGAGGCCTTCTTTATTAAGAAGCTTACTATTGGTTTTTGTTATGCTGTCATGCCTTGGTTATACGGCATTTACCGCCGCTAATAGTCGTGTATCTTATTGTGAAACCGAGGTGGCGAAGACAATGGCAGATCCTAGCCTCAAAAGTAAAATTTTTGGCGATCTTGTGCAGCAAAACTTGGCCACGATCTATCGGGATTTGCCTGATTACCTCGCCGATGCTGCTCGCTCTGGTAGTTATCTAACGGATGGGAAAGTGGGTCGGCTTACTGAGAAATGGCTTAGCTATTTTTGCCAAGAATTTAACCAGTTCAAACCTGTTGTGAGTAGTAATGACTTTGTGACCCAGTTATTAAGTTCCTTAGTCACCGTCGCTGAGTTGACTCAAAACTATCCTTCATGGCGTAAGACGTTAATTAGTATGCCATTTGAGCGTTGGGTTTCAGAACAAGTTTTATTAGGGCTCGTCAATCAACCGAGTTGCCTAGATATTCCATACTGCTACGGCACGCCGACGCAATTACATGATCTCTTCGATAAGTTCTACTTAAATCCTCAGTCAGGAAAATACCAACATGATTCTCCTGTAGCGCCTAATTATTATCAGCCCGTCATCAAGCCTGAACAAACAGTACAAGCTTATTACCAAATAAACACCGCTGATATAAATAGATTAACGACATGGAGTGAGAACCAAAAAAAATTCAATGATCTAGTTGGAAAGTCTTTCAAAACTGATACAGAAATAGGTACCGCGTTAACTCCTATCGTTACGGCGCTTGTGGGCCCTAGTGATAATAAAAAACTGACGGCTATTTTGGATCAATTGGTCACCGTGACCCCAGCTAAGTATCAGTTACTTACTTCACCCGTCAGTGAAGATACTAATAAAGGCGCCTCTGCTGTAGATAGCAGTATAAGTGCTACTAGCAAAGATAACGCTGCAATCAATACCACAGACAATAATAGCAATATTAAAGAGGACTCCAATAAGGTCACCGCTCCCCCTGCAGTGACACAGGTGCTTGCTCAACCTCAAGGTTATTCCGTCAGCCGGAGCCATGCAGATGCCTTTTTGGCATCGTTATCTCTTATTGTTTTAGATAAAACACAGCTTGCTGAGTTATCTCGTTTACGCGCAGTTCAGTTTGCGGATGCTTACTTATTTGGTGTGGCACTTAACAATCTCGGTGCGACGTTATTTCAACCCAGCGTGCTAGAGAGTCTTTACAAATTGGCCCATAAAACGGGTGAGCCAAGCACACATATTTCAGAGCCTTTGTTATGGGAGGCGAGTCCGGGTTGTGGTTGTACAGAAAACAGTGTTGTTGGAGGAGATGAGTCGCGGATTTACTATGGTGTTTATCCTTATTGGCAACAAAAAAACGATAGCCGAGTCGACTACAACCACTTAACTCGAATGGGGTATTTTTCTGCTAGCCTAGAGGGGCAAAAAGTTATCATGCCTAATAATTGGCGTGCAGATAAACCATTCTCACAATTTGTTCTCAATGCTCATGATCATAAAGTAAAAGTGGATTTGGTGATTTCATCTCATGAGGTTATAAACCATCCATCCTCCACGGCTCCAGTGTTCAATCAGGCCTTAATAGAACAAATACTAGCAGTGATTAAGACGCCAATAAAAGGAGATTTTATTAATCAGATTAAGCCTGTGATAAGTCTTGGCGCCAGCCCTAGCCGAACCATGGCAGATGGTGTGACGCTAAATTTTGATCTTAAAGGGATAAATAGCCAGGTTAAAATAGATGAGTTTATCGACTTTATAAAAAAACTCAAGCAAGGCTTAAATACGGAGGATGCTATGTCTGTACAAGCACATCCTGATGATGAGTATTACCTTAATATTATGTTACCCGCCTATGAGCTAACCGAAAAAGCTTCTTTGTTTTACACAGTAGAAAATTTGGCAAGAATAGAAAACTACGTAAATGTGTTTATCGTGATTTTTTCACCTTTATCGGCAGTGGATAAAGCAACAGACAATAATAATGCTAATTCACTAATGCATAATCAAAATACTGAAGGTTCAGAGCCTGTATCTTCTTCTATTAACGAAAGTGTTGCTGCAATGAAGGCGTTTAGAACGCTACTCGGTGATGAACAATACTCAAATATAGCAGGGAAAATTTTCGCCAAGTCCTTGCCACTTATCCGTACCAATGACACAGATGACACCACCCAATTGCAACAAGTGTTGGATTACACAAGATGGAGTTATCTAGGCGCTGCTTTCTGGTCTTTTCCGTTGTCAGAACACACCATGAGCCTTATCGATAAGCGCTATTTCACCCCTCCAATGAGTGATTTTCCCTTATTGAAGCCCGCAGTAGAGTTTGCTGATGAGGTGTGTAATGTTCTTTGCCCTTTGAGGTGGCCGCTGCGATTGGCATTTTTCCTGATAATACTTGTTGTTTCTGCTTATGTCATCGCGTCCATTTGGTTCTTTTCTTTAAGGAACTTGTTCAGTCGCTGGTATTTTTTAGTATTTTTACTGCTGAGCTGTATTTTTATTATGTTGGTATTTAGTTGTGATCCTTATTGGCAAGAGCAACAACAACTTTTCTTGTTTATTTTTATTCTAGGGGTCTTTGGCTATAACTTTTTTCGTCAATTAGCCATAAAAAGGCGCGGCAGCTTGCCTTAAATAGAACTAAAGTTAGCGATAGATGTTTTATTGGTGATCAAAGCGCAGCAAAAACAAACTAAAAGGATTTAGCTATGTATGCACAAAAAGAAAAGCCAACTGAGCGTAACAGTAGAGCCATTATCAATTCCGTTACTCAGAAACAAAGTGATGTAAAACAAACTCTAGCATTAGTTGATAATCGAGCCGGATCGGTAGCACAAAGAAACTTACAAGACATGGTGAAACCGAGTAAAAAAATAGTACAACTGGTTACATCCGGTAATACCAGTCATTTTGATAAGGACTCTCATAAGCTGGCCAAAGAAGAAGCGTATAGAAGAAAAATTTGTACACCGACTAAGCTTGCTACTCGGTTTAGGGATGCAGGTATATCGAGTGGGCATAAAATGGTGTTAAGCATGATTTCTACTACGCAAGGGAAAACAAAATTTATTCTAGTGGTTTCTGTTACTTTGGGGGCATTACCTAAGGATGATCATGTATCTTACATCACGGCTTATCATTCTATAAGCAATGCAGCAAGAGGGGAGCCTAACAGCACCTACATAAATATTTAAGCTGATTACAAATCAAAAAGGGAAGATATTATGGCGACTTTCAGGATGAAGGAAAAAGTGTCGAAACCCACCAAAGAGCATTTTTCGCAAGTGCCACAGAGACAAGCTAAAACCCCTAGCGCTTTGCAGGCTAAAGGCAAAGCTAACGCCGTGATTCAAGATAATCGTCAACAATCACTACAGCTTATGAAACTTAAAGCGAATTTGGGTGAAGAAGACAAATTAACCCAACATAAGTCTTACGTGGCAACCCACTCAAAGGCCTATTTTACTGTTAATCCTATCGCTAGCACTCAAACTCACCCCCTACAACGAATGCCTGATACAGCAAAGGCATTCTCAGGTGGCGGATTACCGAACCAACTTAAATCTGGTATGGAGGCGTTATCGGGAATGAGCCTAGACCATGTTAATGTGCATTACAACTCGAGCAAACCTGCCGCTGTTCAAGCTCATGCTTATGCTCAAGGTAGTGATATACATCTTGCTTCGGGTCAGGAGAAGCATTTACCTCATGAGTTAGGCCATGTTGTACAACAGGCTCAGGGAAAGGTAAAACCCACTGTTTCAATTGGTGGCATGGCTGTTAATGATAATCCTTCTTTAGAAAATGAAGCAGATCGTTTAGGGGTAAAGGCATTACAGATGAAAACAGAAACTAAAATTGATTAATTTTATTAAAGCGTTCAGCAAGCGTGATTAATATTGAATTATTTTGGTCAGTGACTTTTTGTCATTTTGTTTTGCGAGCCAATGTAACATCTAGCTAGACAAAGAATTGTTTGATAACCATTTATTATCCCGAGTTGAGGGTATGTATTATCATCTCAATCCGCTATCGATTGGCATCGTCTCATTTCTTTATATTAGCAAAAGCCAATCGAGTTGTTGCTCTCGATCAAGGCGCGATACCTAAGATCCAGTCTGAATAGTTGATACATTAAGCCTCAGGCCTTACCAAGCTGAGATAATAGCCCCTGTATTAATTGATAAAAGCCCTGGAATCATGGCCAGGGCGTTTGGGGTTGATGCTTATTAAGCCATTAATGCTTCGGATGGACCGAAAAACTCATAATGAATTTGGTTTTCTGGTACGCCTAAATCTGTGGCAATAGCTAATGCTGCTTGCATAAAACCGATTGGACCAAGGAGATAAAACTCGACGTCGCGGTCAGCAGGCAGCTGTTCAGCAATCAATGATGCGTCAATAAACCCAGTTGCATGGGGTTGGCAATGCGGTTTTGGTTGGCTATAAATATACAGGGGCTTGATGTGATCGTGGGTCATTGACAATTGATCAACATGTTGTTTGAAAGCATGTGCGTCACTGTTATTCACAGCATGAATAAAGCGAATATCTCGGCCAGAACCTGCTTCTGTATTGAGCATGCTAATGGCGGGGGAGATCCCTACTCCGCCAGTCACTAAAATTAATGGTTTGGCGTTTTTGCGCAAAACAAAATCGCCGCAAGGGCTGCGGAGCATCACTTTATCACCGAGTTGAATATTGTCGTGTAAGTGATTAGATACCACGCCATTAGGTTCACGCTTAACGCTAATTCTTAGGTAATCTTTGCCTGCTGCGTCGGATAAGCTGTAGCTACGACGCATCGACACTCCGTTAATGTTGTCAAATACTAACGTTACAAATTGTCCGGCTTCGAAATGTGGTAAACCTAGATTATCAAATGGTTGAAAATAAAATGAAGTGATTACTGCACTTTCATCTATGCGTTTAACCAAAATAAACTCACGCTCGCCTCGCCAGCCGCCCGCTTTCTGCTCGTTTTCTGTATAAACAGACTCTTCAGCAGCAATCAAAATGTCGGCTAATTGTGCATATGCTTTTGCCCATGCATCAATCACTTTATCAGTTGCTGCATCAGCTAAGACGGCTTTAATTGCCTGTAATAAGCAGCTGCCAACAGCATCATATTGGTTTGGTAAAATGCCTAATGCTGTATGTTTTTGTACTATTTTACTGACTGTAGCGCTTAAATTGCCTAGTTCATCAATATTCGCGCCGTAAGCAATTATTGCATTAGCGAGCGCTTTGGGCTGAGTGCCTTTACCTTGGTTAGTTTGATTGAAAAAAGGTAACACTTCTGGGTGCTGTGCAAATAATAAAGGGTAAAAATGACGGGTAATGTCATTAGCGTGAATTTGCAGTACCGGAACAGTAGCCTTAATAATTTTAACAGTTGCAGTGTCTAGCATTAATGATTCCTCTTAGGGAGTAAATAACGATAAGCTTCAAGTCATTACCTTGTGATTTTGTGAATAATACACACAACATGCCAAGTGTTATCTTGTTGATTAATATGACTTAAATTACAAAAGGGTTAATTTGACCTAGATCAATATATATGTCAAATTAACCTAAATTAGGTTTATTTGACTTGTTATGAACATTGTTCCCTTTATTGATATTGTAGAAGATTTAAATCGTGACTTGGCAAAGTCGGATCGTTACTTACGACTTATTTTAGCGATTAAGCGTGCAATCCCTTGTGATGTAGTGGCCTTATTAAAGCTTAAGCATGATTATTTAATGCCTGTGGCGGTAGTGGGATTAACGCAAGAAGCGTTAGCAAGACAATTTGCTGTCAGTCACCATCCCCGTTTACAACAAATATTAGCCAGCTCACACATTACTCGTTTTGATGCCGATTCGGCTTTGGCTGATCCATACGATGGATTAGTGGATGATGACAGTGGACAATTGCACGTACACGATTGTATGGGCTGTACCATCTATGTAGATGGAAAAGTATGGGGTGTGTTAACACTCGATGCGATGAAAGCGGGCAGTTTTGATGCCCTTAATCCAACCGAAACCCGAGCCTATATTGCTGGTGTGGCCGCAGCGATTAAAACCAGTGAACATATTGAAGCGCTTGAAGCTAAGATTGAACAACATCACCAAGTGGCACAAGCAATCCTTGGACCATCAACTATTATAGGTAATAGTCGTGCGATTAATGGATTACAAGCGGAAATTAGCACTGTTGCAACGAGTGATTTATCCGTCTTGATTACCGGTGAAACGGGTGTAGGTAAAGAGTTAGTCGCTAAAAGCATTCATCAACAGTCACGGCGTAATTTGCAATCTTTAGTGCAAATTAATTGTGCTGCATTACCCGAAAGTATTGTTGAAAGTGAACTGTTTGGCCATGTAAAAGGTGCATACTCTGGTGCAGTAAGTGACCGTAAAGGTCGTTTTGAACTGGCTGATGGTGGCACGTTATTTTTAGATGAAGTTGGCGAGTTACCGTTAGCCGTACAAGCCAAATTATTGCGAGCTTTACAAAATGGTGAAATACAGCGAGTCGGAAGTGACAATATCATTGTGGTTGATGTCAGAATTATTGCCGCAACCAATCGGAATTTACAGTTAGAGGTCAAAGAAGGTCGCTTTAGGGCCGATTTGTATCATCGTTTAAGTGTTTATCCTTTACCTGTACCGCCATTACGGGACCGTGGTAAAGACGTTATTTTACTTGCGGGCTATTTTTTAGAAAAAAGCCAGCATCAATTGGGTGTTGCTAAACTGAGATTACAACAAACAGCGATTGAGCAATTAATGCGATACGATTGGCCCGGCAATGTTCGCGAATTAGAACACCTACTCAGTCGTGCAACATTAAGGGCAATAAGCGAACAAGGGTGCCATGCGAGTATTATTAGTATTAACTGTGCTCATCTAGGGCTTGAGTTTGCATCGAGTGAGCCGTTGTCTTCTGCGATGCCAGACACAAATAATGTAGATAACGCTGCGCAATCGATTGAATTATCACAGGCATTAATACTTGGATTACGAGATTCAACTGATGAATATCAACGCCAAGTAATACAAGCGGTATTCGTTTTGGAGCGTGGTAATTTAGCAGCAGTTGCTCGGAAGTTAAAGCTTGATCGGAGTAATTTAATTCGCACAATGCGGCGTTTAGATATCGACCCCAATATCATTTTTTAACAGTAAACGGTTTTCTTTCGTTGAATATTTTGTGTTGTTAGAAATTTATATTGATAAATTCAGGTCAAGATAGGTTAGTTCTCTTTATTGGATGGATATGATGCAAAAAAATTATTTAGGCAATGTTGCGTTAGTGGTTGCATTGGTCGCAGTGACCCTTGCTGTCTTAATGGTATTTGGTTCATCATTGGGATTGTGGGACCCCATTGTCGGCTTTATTGCTAGTCGTAATTACAATAATCTACTGGGTTATGTGGTCGTGGTGATTGCGTTGGGAGTGTTATTCACCAGTTATAAGACTCAAAGTAAAAGTGGTAAAATAAAATCAACCCTAGCGTTATTGCTTGGCTTGGTTATATTGTTACCGAGCATTGTTGCTTTGCTCATCAAGCCAGTAAAATATCTACCCATACACGATATAACGACTAACATTCAGTCACCTCCACAATTTGAGTTTTTAACTGACAGTCGAGCCGGTGCTAAAAATACTCTGATTTATGGCGGAACTGACATTGCAGCTCAACAATTACAAGCTTTCCCAAATATTCAACCTATCGTATCTAATTTAACTGTTGATAATGCGTATAAAAAGACACTTAATATTGCTACATCAATGGGCTGGAGTATTGTCGATCAAGATCCAAAGAGCCGACGTTTTGAAGCAACCGCAAGAACTCCGTTTTTTAACTTTGCAGATGATGTTGTGGTAGTGGTTTCAGCGCACAAACAGGGAAGTCGTATTGACTTACGCAGTGTGTCGCGGATTGGCATTGGCGATGCTGGGGTTAACGCAAAACGTATTCAAGAGTTTAGTCTGCGGTTTGCTGAATAATCTCATCAATAGGGTAAACAGTAGTGCGTGAAAATAAAGCGGACCCCAATCTCTTAAAGGAATAGAGGGAGTAAAGTGACTGAGGTCCGTGTTTGTTGGTTAACTCTGCGTGTAACGATACAAAGTTAACTAAATATAACGCGTCTTATACATATATCTGACTAAACGGATTATTGATTGTCGTATCAACCATAGCCGTTAGAGATACTGCAGCCATGACTAATAGCAGTCGATTTTTTCATGTCCATTCAGTCTAAAAAGCCCCGTGAAACGGGGCTAAAGTAAAGATTACTTTTTAATTGTTTTAACTGCGTTTTCTGCAGCAATACGACCAGAGTTAACAGCGAAACCTAATGTGCTACCGCCCATAATTAAGTCATAGCTATCACCATATAAGCCACCTGCATCATTACCAGTAACGAATAAACCAGGAATAGGCGCTTTAGTTGTTGCGCTCATTGCTTGAGTTTTTTCGTTAACTTTAACGCCACCTAAAGTACCTAAGAAGCGAGGGTGAAGTTTAGTCGCATAGAATGGACCTTTGCTTACATCACGTAAGAACTTTGGCTTTTTGAAGAACTGGTCATCATTACGCGTTGCCGCAGCTTTATTGTTCCTAGCAATGGTTTCTTTCAAGATTGCTGGGTCGATCTTCATTTGTTTAGCGAGATCTTCAATGGTGTTTGCTTTGTAAACATTACCTTTGTTTCTTTTAAGCTCTTTATTGAACTCTTTATCTAGCTCTACTAATGGCGTGTTAGCATGAACCCAGTTACCTAAATGCATGTCATTACCCGACTTAACAAACTTGTCATGGGTTGCTTGGTCGTAAATTGAATATGCTGTACCGCCTAAGCGTTCTAGCGCGTTACCCGCAAATGGCCAAAGTTCAACTGATGACTCATCGGTATAGCGATGGCCTTCTTCGTCAATCCATAGGTATGGTTGAACTGCTGCAGCGATCATTTGGTTAGCAGGGTGGAAACCTTTTAAACCAGGACGGTAAGATTGCATCACGTGTACGCCTTCTTCGGCCGCGCCTGCTTTCCATGCCATCTTGATGCCGTCACCATCTTTACCCATTTGACCCACTGGGATTAATTCTGGATAAGGAGAATATTGCTTCATCATTTCTTTGTTGTTTGCGAAACCACCAGTAGAAATAATGACTGACTTAGCGTGAATGATGACATCATCACCGTCTTTATTTTTTGCTTTAACGCCAGCAATTTTACCGTCTTCAATGATCAAGTCTTGGCCAGGAGTGTTTAATAACAACTTACCGCCATTTTTTTCAAACTGTTCAGTGAACGTTTTGATCATTTGCTTTGAGTAACCATCAATTACGTGCCAAGTCATTGGTCCGCCAGCCGCACCAGCACCGATGTACTTAAATTTCACACCCATATCTTGTAGCCAGTCAATTGTTGAAGCTGACTTGTTAACGAATGCAGAAACTAAAGCTGCGTTTGCTTTCCAGTGGCTGTAATCCATGATGGTTTTAAAAGCATATTCTGGAGTAACAACAATACCTTGGTGCTGTTGTAAGCTACTTTCTGCAGCAAACAAACCTTCAGCATAGTTACCTGTACCACCATTTTTTGCCTGTTTTTCAAGGATAATAACTTTTGCACCTAACTGAGAAGCTTGTGTGCCTGCAGCCATGCCTGATGCCCCACCACCCACGATGACAATATCAGTACTCATTTCAATAGTTGCAGCCCAAGTTGAGCCGCAATTTAATAGCGTCAACGCAGATACAGCTAATACTGATTTAAAAAATGTTCGTTTTTTCATATCGACCTCTTTGAGGGTTGTAGGTATTAAGGAGTTACAAAATCAAAATTATGGCATTCTGCACAAATGGCTTCGCCAGAAGGTTTGTGTATTAGATGGCAGTCACTGCAATCAAGATTACCAAGATGTGAATCATGTGGATTTGCTTCTAATCCTTTGTCTGCGGTTAGCGCTTTTAAAGCGTCGTAACTTTCATGGCAGTTTAAGCAGCCTTCCATTTTGCCTGGTTTTTTCAAACCATCGATATGACATGACTTACATGCCACTTTGTTTTCTTTATGGCTGCCACGGAGTTCAACGGCTTGGGTGAAGAAAGTCATTGTCAATAGGGCGATAAACACAACACCGATTGATAATTTGCTAGCTAAAATATTCATTAAATTAAATCTCAATTTCCATACCTCTAAATGTATACGTTAAATGTATGACATATGGACCAATGAGTAAATCTGGATAGTAAGAACTGTCTGAAGGGTCACGAAAACTATTTTTGTGGGAATATGATCACTTTTATAGCGAATTCTTAGACCATAGGGGCTTTTAAAAAAAGTATATTTAAGATAGGAAAAATATTAGAGTTGGTTTTAGATGCTATTCTGATTGTGAAATGCTGTGGTATAATTTTTTAGTCATCAAATTTTAGGATTACTTTTGAATAATTTTAAACCCATCAAGCAAGTAAAGGCTTCTGATGAAGTCTATCAACAACTCAAATGTGCCATATTTGAGAGTCGATTTGTTGCTGGTGCTAAATTACCGTCTGAACGAGAGCTTATTGAAAACTTTAAAGTAAGCAGAACCGTTGTGCGTGAGGCTATTAAAGGCCTAGAAGCAAGTGGGCTTGTTGAAATTAAGCAAGGTGCAATGGGCGGTGCCTTCGTAAAACAAATGACATTTGAACGACTCAGTAACGTCTGCCAAGAACTCTTCTTCATGGGTAAAATGTCATTTGCTGAAGTGTGTCAGGCTAGGCTTATTATTGAGCCGATGGTGGCTCGATTAGCGGCGAAACATTGTACCCCTGAATACGCAAAACAGTTACGAGCAGCCAGTCAATCTGAAAATGATACTCTCGAATACCCTGAAACGATCGATTTGCGTCAACAAGTGCACTATATTTTGGCTGATATGTCGGACAATCGATTTTTAGCAGCCATCGTCAAGTCATTGCTAGGTGTTATACGAAATACCACGAATTCATTTGATCATGATACTGATGTTGTCCACCCAGCCGGGTTACACGATTGTGTTATTGAGGCAGTGATAGCCGGCGACGGTGCAAAAGCAGAATCAGAAATGTACCAACATTTAATGGCATTTTCCCAACGACTTGAACTCGTCGAAGAAGACTATCGCGCTAAACACAGTATTGATTAGTTCTAATATAACCATTTGATTTATTAGCTTTTTAAATATCTAATGCACTATTCCGCTGCAGATTATTTCTCTTCAACATGTACAGAGTAGGCTAAGGTAAGGTTATTGCTTTACCTACTCTGTAAATATTAATAATACAATCTTAATCGATCATATTTGTTATCAAGCTGTCGCCAATATGAAAATCTGTGACAACTCATGAACATTTGGTTGTTCAATATTTACATATAAGTATATATGTCATACGTTTAACGTATGTTTTGAACGTGTAAATATTGAGGAATAAAATGAAAATAAGAAAACTCTGGCTACCCCTATTGGCTGGTCCATTGTGTGTATCCCTTTCTGCTTGTAACAGTAGCTCATCAGATGATGAGGTTACATTACCTGTGCTTGGTACCGCATCTCCTGCTACTTTAAGTAAATGTGAAGATATTGCTGCACAATTTAATTTCAGTTCCACAGAAATTACCTTGGCTGAATTAGTGCCGGCAGGTGCTGTGGCCTATAGTGCAACTGAATCTTATAATGAACCAGAACATTGCCACATTACCGGGTTGATGAATCAACGCACGGGTGTGGGTTTGGGCGGCGAAGCCGATTATGCAATTGGTTTTGAAATGCGCTTACCAACTGATTGGAATGGGCGTTTTTATTACCAAGCCAATGGTGGGTTAGATGGCACAGTGGCTAAAGCTGTTGGTCGTTTATTAGCGTCAGAAGAGCAAGACGATGGCGCGTTACATAAAGGCTTTGCTGTACTGAGCTCAGATGCAGGGCACCAAGGCCCAGTGCCAATGTTTGGGGTCGATCCTCAAGCACGGTTAGATTACGGCTACAATGCGGTTGCAGAACTAACGCCAATGGCTAAGTCGTTAATTGAGTACGCTTATGGCAAGCAGCCAGACCGTGCTTATTTTGGCGGTTGTTCAAATGGTGGTCGTCATACTATGGTTGCGGCAACGCGTTATGCTGATATGTATGATGGCTTTTTAGTGGGTAACCCTGGCTTTAACTTACCGAAAGCGGCCTCTGCACAACTTTACGGTATTCAGCAATATGCAACGCTAGTTGATGTTGATGAAAGTAATGTTTTAGCATCATTGCAGCAAGCTATTACCCAGCCTGAATTCGCCCTAGTATCACAAACAGTACTAGCGCAATGCGACGGTCTTGATGGTGCTAGCGATGGCATGGTAAATAACCTTGCTGCTTGCCAAGAAGCGTTTAATCTAGATCGAGATGTTCCTACTTGTAGTGCAGACCGTGACGGTACTTGCTTAACGGCAGCCCAAAAACAAGTGATGAACAACATTATGTCTGGCCCGCATCACAGCCAAACCGATGAAGCGATATACAGCGATTTCCCTTACGATGCAGGTATGGGTACCGAGGATTATTTTGGTTGGGAATACTTTATGGCAATGATGCGTGATCCAGGCGCAGTTGCATTTATTTTTAGTTCTCCGCCAACACCTTATGACGGTACAACTGAGCTTGGAAGTTTTGAGTACGTGCAGTCATTTTCAATGGATGAGGCAACAGCCAAAATCAATGCTACCGACGCCAACTATACTGAATCAGGTATGGAATTCATGACACCGCCTAACCCAGAAGATCTGTCTGTGTTACGCGACCGTGGTGCAAAAATAATGGTTTTACATGGTACTTCAGACGCAGTATTTTCTGTGAATGACACCATCAATTGGTACGAAAGTGTTCAAGATGCTAACGAAAGAAAAGCTGACATCTTTGCTCGTTTGTTCCTTGTTCCTGGTATGAACCATTGCGGTAATGGCCCTGCGACTGACCACATCGATATGTTAGATGAATTAGTTCAATGGGTAGAGGAAGGTGTAGCGCCAGAAAGTATCGATGCAGCTGTACGTGCAGATAACGCTGAGTTACCTGATTCTTGGTCTAAAACCCGTACAAGACCATTATGTCCATTCCCTAAAGTTGCCACTTACAATGGTACTGGCAGTATTGAAGAAGCAGCAAACTTCTCTTGTGTTGCACCAGAATAAACATTATTTAAACGCCATAATCACTAACGCGACATGACCATAATTATTGGGTTATGAAGCGAATATGGATAGATAAAGGAGCATGAAAATGCTCCTTTTTTTTGTGCCACAGATGTTATAATACAGACATCTAAATTGTTCTTGGCACTGTGATACTACCCAAAATAGATCATACTTCGATAAGGGGTGATATCAATATTGGGGGCATTTCGTTTTGACTCTGATTTATTTGCTAATGTTATTGACGCTGAAATGGCTATTCAGTTCATTAACTCGTGTGATGACTAAAAAGAGGCTAAATGATTTTACCCATTCGCCTCTTTAGGTTTATTGTGTAGATAAGCTAAAATTTATATATGGCACCAACAGTAAAAGTCTCATCTTCTGCAAAAGATTCAAACTCATTACCACCAGTATAGTATGCGGTCTCGATAGCCAGAGCGAGCTTCTCATCTAGTTGATACTGCGCGCTAGCGATGGCTAATCCAATGTCATCTTTTTTCTCTAAATCAGAATTTCTAAGCTGATAAGAGACTCCAAATGAAATTTTATCAATGTTTTTAGACACCGCAAATCCATAAACATTTTCATCGTATCCATTGACGGAAGTTGGATGAAATGCATTTTTACTCACTTCAACGGTTGTCGCAAACTTCCATCCGTCTATCGAATAGTCTGCTCCAGCGGCGTACCTATTGTAATGGTGGTTTCCTTCATTGCCACTCAAGTTTTCATCAATACGATTATAGTTAAAAGATGCTGAGAAATTATCTTTTGAATACAATATTCTAGCAACGAGGACGTCATCATTGGCATCGTTTTGAGCATCATGGGAAACATATGCAAACTTAAAACCTATATTGCCAGCTCGGGTTTTAATTTGTGGGGTGATGTAAGCTGCAATATTGTCAGAATATTTTCCTTGCGCCCATAATTGTTTATTGGCGCTATATTTTTCACCATTTGTGAAAGGATGAATATCTGTTCTATTATATTGGTCCATATAAGCGCCGGAGTAGCCTTTTCCTAGCAATAATCCACCAAAATCACTTCTAACCAGTACGTATGCTTTGTTAATTTGGAAGTTATCGCCATCACTGACTCCGACAAAGCGATTACCACTTTCGGCATAAAATGATTCTAAATTATATGTTACAGAGTAGTTTTCGGTTTTAATGCTATCAATAAACCCTATATGACCAGTGGCGATGCCTGATTGATTATCTAATCCTGTTTTCCACATTGAGGCGACAGAAGCGGATCCATAGATCCCATCGGTTGCGTGTACTGAGCCGCAGAACAAGATCACAGTAGAGACTATAAATGCTTTTTTTAATCTAAAATTGGACATAAAAATTCCCTATCCGGCTCAGTTGAGCCGGATTCAATTATTTAAATTTATGTATTTGTATTATTTAGATGGTTCTATTTAATATTGATATTAAATTGGTGGCACTGGTTACAATATAAATTTGAATCACTATGGTTGTGATGGCACAATGTGCACCTTAACTCTCCCTGATGAGAGTCATGTATATTGAAATTACGTTCAGTTGAACCATCTATATATGTTTTCGATTCTGTAGGTTTAGAATCATGGCATTCAATACAAGTGCGTTTATTTACTTTTTTATTTGGCTTTCCTTCTTTGTGACAGTCTTTGCATTCTAATATTCTCTCGTGTTTATTAAACTCTATGGCATGCAAGCTTGAATGTAACATTCCAATTGATAATAAAAATATTAAAATGGCTTTGTTCATTTTTCACCTTTGATATATAAAGCTGCCGCTTCGGCTGATAAACGTCCACTGTTAATAGCAAAACCAACTGTGCTGCCTGCCATTAATAAATCATAAGAGTCACCATACATGCCGCCCGCGTCATTGCCTGCAGCATATAAACCTTTTATTACTTGCATGTTATTATCGACAACTTGCATTTTAGGAGTAACCCTTGCACCGCCAAGCGTGCCTAATGCGGTTGGATGTGAAATAACAGCATAATAAGGAGGCTTACTTACTTCTCTTATATATTTAGCATCTTTAACATATTCATCATCATGCTTTTGTTTTGAAAATGAATTATATTGTTTGATTGTATTTTCTAAGTTTTTACTGGGTATCCCCATTTTATTTGCTAGATCTTCTATTGAAGCCCCTTTAAATACAATGCCTTTCTTTATACCTCTATCAAGATCTTTTTCTAATCCAATTAATTTAGTTTTTACTGGCACCATTACACCTACACCCACATCAATGCCATGATTAATCATGTAGTCGCGAGTAGCGGCATCATATACTGTATACATGGTGCCTCCAATTCGTTCTAAGGCATTGCCGGCATATGGCCATTGGAATATGGCCATTTCGTTGGTGAACCTTTCACCTTGAGGGTTTACCCATAAATACGGCTGTCTGGATGTCGCTAAGATCAAAGAGGTTGTCGGTTCGCCTTTTACTCCAGGCCGGTATGATTGTACAACTTCCATACCTTCCAAAGCCGCACCAGCGCCTAACATCATGTTAATACCATCCCCCGTTTTACCAATATTTCCTACCGGTATAGCATCGGGATATCGGGTATATTTTTTCATCATCTCGTGGTTATTTAAAAAACCACCCGTTGCAATAATTACCGCTTTTGCATTGATCCGATACGTTTCACCATCAGCCTCATTTTCTGCAATGACGCCTTTGACTATACCGTCCTCATATATCAATTCTTTACCTGGTGTTTCTGTCATTAATTTGATGTTCATTTTTTCAAATTTACTTGAGAAATTGTTTATGACCGCCTTGCCTCTGCCATCAAAAATATGCCATGACTGAAGGCCTCCAGGGTAGTTAGATGTGACCTCTTTAAAGCCGATACCTTGCTCGGATAGCCAATCAATCGTTTCACTCGATTTGTCTACAAAAGCCCTAACAAGCTTAGGATTAGCGCGCCAATGACTATAGTCCATGATCATTTTAAATGATTCATCTGCAGATAAAGCAATATTTCGCTCTAGCTGCATGTGGCTATCAGCAGCAAAAAGCCCTTCAGAATAGTTTGCTGTTCCGCCAATGCTTGGTTGCTTCTCAAGAATGACGACATTTTTTACCCCTTCTAATGATGCGGCGTATGCGGCGGTAACACCTGAACCTCCTGCGCCGACCACCACTAGGTCTGTGTTAATAACCGTTTCTGCGAGAGACGGAAACGCAAAAAAGAGTGATGCTATTAGCGATAGTTTGTATTTCATAGTTATTTCCTATTTAGTAAATATTCTTCTATAAAAACAGACATCTCAACGTGATTAATAAAATCATTAAAGCAATTGTTGGCTATTAATATTGAATCAAAGCCTTTGTATACTTCCAATAATTCTGCTTTTATGCATTCGTTAAAATATGTACTGTTATTTGTTGTGGATACTAAACCTCGAGCGTATATTCTAAGTTCATTAGAGAGTTTTTTATTTCCTCCTATATCTCTTGTTATATTTTCAAAGTTTTCGTTTAATTTTATAAGGGCTGATTTTAATTTGTCTTGAGAACATCTTGAAGAAAAATCAAAAATATAACTTAACGCTGCAATCATTAATATTTTGTCTGCAGGCTGGTTTCCTTTATAACTTCTAATAACATCGTACAAACAGAATAAGACCAACTGCTCGATAGGTGTGTGTTGCTTTATTTCTATGGTGTGCTCTTGAAATTTTATTATATCTTGTATGTTGCGTTCATATATTCCAGATATTAAATCTTCTTTACTTTTAAACTCACTGTAAAGTGTTGACTTCGAACAGTTGCACGCTTTAGATAACTTTGTAAATGAAAATGATATCAACCCTTCTTTAGAAATAATTTCAGAGGCACAGTCTAATATTTTTGTGTTTATGTTATTCATAGTTACCTCTTCTGTTTTTCTATTATTGAATTTGTATCATGGGTTTTCTGTGATGGTGGTCATAACAAAAGAGTACATGTTGTACCCATGTTAATATTATGTTTTGCGTTTATAATAATGGCATTGAATTGCTTTTATATTATCTATCGATGTATTAAATATATATTTATTATGAATGTTGAATTAACGACGTTTACCCAGATAATTATTTTTAGCTACCTTATATAAATTAAAAGATATGTTGTGAACGTCTTAGGAGGATAATAATTGATGGAGAGGTTATTAGGGCCTGTTGATCTTTCAAGGTTGTTTTTGCAGCGAATTGTTGGTCATTTGTACAAAGAAGAGACTTTGTGGTGTAGTTATTCTACATAAAAAGTTGATAATGCAGTAAAAATGACCAACAAACGTTGCCCGAAGGGGTCGGCTAAAAACGTCTTATACCAATCCCATTAAATATCTGGTCAGTTCAGAGTCTCTCAGGTTTTTCAATTCAAGGCACATTGATGTAGAAATGGTTGTTGCCTTTTAAATCGATGTAACACAGAAGTGGAATACCTGAGA
>NZ_JBSQBN010000258.1:0-808 GCF_053850585.1 Shewanella sp. A22 | reverse complement strand
CTCAGGTATTCCACTTCTGTGTTACATCGATTTAAAAGGCAACAACCATTTCTACATCAATGTGCCTTGAATTGAAAAACCTGAGAGACTCTGAACTGACCAGATATTTAATGAGATTGGTATTAAACCTGATTCGCACTAATCACACCCACTTCTTGCCCCAAATATGCAATGATAACTGGTGATGCATTGACTTCTATTTTATTGGCTAAGCGCTTACCAATAGACCAAGCAAAAACGGCGCCTAGTGCACCAAACACCATAGCCGATACATTTGTATCAAATGCAAGCCCAGCTGCCAATAAATGACCAAACGTAGCAAAAATAAATAGGCCTGACAAAGGTAATAAGTACACCAGCGCAGCAGCTTTAATAATCACACTTTCTGGTAAGCCAACTTTCAATAAGTCACCTTCCCGACAAGGTTTATCGGTCGGTAAAGAAAAGCGTTGAGTTTTAACCGAAAACGCTTTTGCTATCGTCGAAGTGCCACAATTTTCACTGCTGGCACAATGATTACAAGCGCTTTTGAGTTCGACTTCGACGGTGACCCAACCCTGTTGATAGTCAACCACGCGGGCAATTTCTTCCATCATTGATGATTTAGAGGCGGGATGACTCATAACAACAAACCTATAAAACGAATAAATTAGCGTTGATTTTAGCACAGCGTGAAATAACAGGTTATACCAATCCTATTAAATATGTGATCTTTCAGCGGGAGTTCAAAGTGCTGTAGGCAAGGCAGATGATTGAAGCGAATAGTGATCCTCGGTAACAAGCTCCTGCGTTACTCTACCTCCAGCAT
>NZ_JBSQBN010000257.1:0-808 GCF_053850585.1 Shewanella sp. A22 | reverse complement strand
GGATTTTTAACGTTGCTCAACCAACAAGGGAGTTTATGAAGCAAGATGTGACTGCTTACATGAAATATTACAACTTGGAGCGACTTCATTCTGCTAATGGTGATCTGTCACCGGTAGAGTTTGAAAATTCTCAACTAAAAGTGTCCAGTTTGGGTTGACCAGTACAGTATTTTCTGTGCCCAGGAGGCAGTCCAACTTGATAATATCTATAAAAAAAGCAAATAAGGAAGTGTATACCCTATTCGCTTTTATTTTGTAAGCGGTCAATGAACTGGTGAAGCTTATTCTGCTTCACCTAAATCAACATTCCACGGCAGCAAATCAGACATATCATCTAATAGTGCACGCCTGGGTAATTCCGTAAATAGATGACGGAAATAGTAGTAGGGATTCAAATCATTGGCACGGCAGGTCATCACCAGGCTGTATAAGTTCGCACTGGCTTTAGCGCCACCCACCGACGTCGAGAACATCCAATTTTTTCGTCCTGTGGTAAATGGCCTGATATCTCGCTCTGTGACATTATTATCAATACTGATATCTCCATCTTCAAGATAGGTCCGTAATTTAGGCCACTGATTTAATGTGTAACTAATGGCTTTGCCCAATGCCCCTTTAGGTAAAACATGTTGGCTGTTCAGCCAAGCATTCAATTCATTGAGGATAGGTTCGGCCTGTTGCTTTCTCAGCTGTTGACGCGCTTTGGAGGTTAAGTTTTTTGCCTGTTTTTCTATCCCGTAAAGTTTGGCTATGTAACTGAGCGCTTTTTCGGCTTTACCTGCTTTTTTTGAAGGCGATGCTTTTTGAG
>NZ_JBSQBN010000030.1:0-40734 GCF_053850585.1 Shewanella sp. A22 | reverse complement strand
GGATTTTTAACGTTGCTCAACCAACAAGGGAGTTTATGAAGCAAGATGTGACTGCTTACATGAAATATTACAACTTGGAGCGACTTCATTCTGCTAATGGTGATCTGTCACCGGTAGAGTTTGAAAAATTCTCAACTAAAAGTGTCCAGTTTGGCTTGACCAGTACAGGCTTAAGCACCGCTTCTAGCGTGGGTTTCTAGATATCAGCAATAAGTGTCGATTGAATTAAAGTGCCAAAATCCTATGGGTGTCCACTTATCCTAGTCGCATAAATATCAGCATATTGATACTTTATATTTATTATAAACAGTAATCTACGGCTAGTTTAACTTTTTTACGTCAGAATAGGCATGTCGTGACACCATTTTTATGGTGGGTGGCTTGATTAATTTCTTTATTGCTGAAACCTAGGAGTTTACTAAACTCTTGTACTTTTAAAAAAGTGTGTCAGATTTTAATTGAAGTTTTGTTAGGACTTGACAAAGCTTTAGTAAGTTCAAAGTCAACATGTAATATAAAAGGAATTTTAATGACATTTAATATTAAGAAAACTAATCTGGTACTATTTTCTTCATTGTTAGTAGTCGCAACATTTGGCGTTCTGGCTGATAGTATTGTTGTAACACCTAAAGGTACATATAAATGTGACAATGTTTGTGTTGTCGACAGTCACGGAAATGTTACGGATTGCTGCGGAGGATCGGTGTGGAGAAAAGAAACCGAAGATCCCGTCTAAGGCAACATTTTTCAGATGTATAATATATTAACTGATAGTTGAGCTGAAGTTTGCTCAACTTTTTACGATTATTTTAAAGGTTAGCTGAAAAGATACTTTTTTAATCAAGGACTTTTATCAAGGAATGTTATGAAACTACAACCGTATATTTTTTCTATTCTGGCAATATCAATCGCCACATGGGGATACATAGAGTTTGATAATGACGTAAAAGAAAATGAATTTAATCAAAATGAGGGCTATATAGTTTCCGATATAGCAAACGCGGATGGTTTAAGCCCAGATGACGCGGCTATTTTTGTGCATTCTGATTTGACAGTTAACAATGCAGATAAACTAATCAGTCATGAAAATTTGACTAATGAAGATGATAAAAAAAATGAAGATATAATTTCGACTGAGCTTCAAGATAATAATGTTGTTTTTGAAGAAAATGGGAAATTGGTATTCGATGAACATTACATAAAAGAGCTATCCTTAAACGAAACTTTCGATTTTATAGCTAGTTTACCACTTACTATCACCAACCCCGAGTCACTAATTATTATGGAAAACATTAATGAGGGAATTGGAAAAGATTTAGTGGAATATGCAGATATGAATCTCAAGACTGTATCTTGTTCAGACAAACTTTGTGGCATTGTCATTTCCTCTGAAAATCGTTCTAATGTTGATTCTTTTTTAGATTTAATTACATCTAAGCCCATTGTAAAAGAAAAGCTAAAGGGAGGGAGCTTGAAAATTGTGGAGAATAATGGCGAATACTATGGGGTTTTATTTGGTGCTATTGGAAATATGCCGATAATACATAAGTAAAATGAAAGTTGTATAGCTATAGGGGATTAAAATATTGTAAAAACAAATAAATAGGCATATATGGATGCTCCCGGTTAGTCAAGGCAGGCTGTTGTGGGCGAAGCGCCACGACGTTGTGGCCGCAGGCCATAAGTAAATAAGCAAAAAGTACAAACACCTAGATCCCGGCTCAAAAGCACTGTTGGGACGACGAGAAGGTCGTTATCAAGCACGTCCAGAAATGAGTTAACGTAAATTAGCTACTTACTACCGCTCGAATTAAGCCGCGTTGAAACCAGGTTTGCATGGTCTGTAATACCATCAGTGGCGCAGATTGTTCATCGTGCCATTGCAACATTTGTTCGCACTGGGTGGCAAAGTTGTTGCCCTGAATAAACCCAAGTAACAACGCATGTTGTTCTGTCGTTAATGATACAAACTCGGTTAACCGCGACTCTCCCCGCCATAATAGCCATGCCCTAGGCGACTCATAGTCTGGCGCAGGTGGTGCTGTGTCTATCTTCAATGCTTGCCAAGCTTCTACAGCATTACTGTTGCAAGTGAATATTTGTATGCTGGGATGAAAACGTAAACAGCAATTGGGCCACAATTCTGGCGATATTGCCTGTAAGTCACTAAAGCTTGCACGGGCACAGTCTGCAGCATCAAAAGCATTGAGTAATCGGCGCTCGAATCGCGCTAAATCGGCAATAATGGGATGCTGTTTAAAAAACGCGTCTTGTTGTAAAAATTCCGGTAAACCATCACAAAACTGGCGCAGTGACTTATTGTTTGATGGAAATTGACGGGTATAGTCGGCCGCCATTTTATCGAATAAATCGTCACCTAAATACAACCCCAGCAGCTGGTGGTCAGTTTCAATGGTTTCTTTTAATCGAATTCGGTAAGCGTTGGCATAAATTTGTAGGCGATCATCGGCGCTGATCCCCGCTTGTTCAGACACATTCGCTTTCATTACCGACTGAATTTGTCCGTGCTGTGTATCCGAACCATCAGACAGTAAATACTGCATAAATTGCTGTTGAATTTCAGCTAAACGGCTCATGATTATGCCCTGACTTTTTGCGGTGAAGCGTGATTAGTGTTGATGAACTTATTTAAGCCATCAAGTGAACGAGTACCAAATTGTGAGCGTGCTAGGGCTGGGTCATCGGGTAGCGTTAACTGGGCAATGTGTTTCGCTTCGAGTAATTCATTATATAACGCGGGGAACTCAGGAATATTCGCGTCACGTTCAATCATTGTGCTAACAGCGCCAAAGCGCTCTAGTGCAGCTTGGTAAAGTGTCCATACTGACGGTGGCACGTCATGGTCGTGGGTATCAATGACATAATCACCAAAATCGCTATGACCCGCTAAGTGAAATTGTTGTACCCGGCGAGGGTCGATTTTTTTAAGGTAATCCAACGGATTAAAATGATGATTACGGGCGCTGACATAGATGTTATTAATGTCGAGTAATATCAAGCAATCTGCAGCCTCAGCCACTTGGCTTAAAAAATCCCATTCGTCCATGGTCGAGTCTTGATATGACAAATAACTCGATACGTTTTCTAGCAGAATGCGTCTGCCTAAAAAGTCCTGCACAATACGCACTCGCTCTGCGACATGGTTAACGGTTTCTTCGGTGTAAGGCAGTGGCAGTAAATCATGGCTATTGATGCCGTGAATTGAGGTCCAGCAAATATGGTCTGAAATCCATTTAGGTTGAATATCGTTACTGAGTTTTTTGAGGGCTTTAAGATAATCCATATCTATAGGGTCTGTACTGCCTATCGACATTGATACACCGTGCATTACAACAGGATATTGCTCGGCAATAGCTTCTAAATAGTATCGGGGTTTACCGCCAGCAACTAAGTAGTTTTCAGACAACACTTCAAACCAGTCGATATCGGGCTGGTGCTGTAAAATATGTTCAAAATGGTCAGTACGTAAACCTAAACCAAATCCAAGAAAGTCTTCTGTAATGCGTGTATTTGGCATGGTGTACCTTGTTATTGCAAACAAATTGGTAGTGAATAAAAAGGCTGATGACGTTCAAGTCACAGAGTAAGAAAGCCATCAACCTTATGAGTTTTTACTAGCTAACGTTACCGCCAATGTCACCACAAGATTTAGCAGTAGTGTTCACAAAGCCAGTGCCTTTACAGCTTGCCATTCCGCCACAAGCATTATCAGCACCTTTACAATCGTTATGGCCTTTACAGATGTTAACGCCGTAACAATGTACTAGGTCTGCTTTAGTGACTTTACCAACCCAATCATCTTTTTGCGTACCGCCCACATCAGCACAAGCTTTTGATGGCATGCCGACAAAACCAGTGCCTTTACAGCTCGCTTGACCGCCACAGGCATTGTCGGCTGTTTTACAATCGTTATGGCCTTTGCAGGTATTAACGCCGTAACAATGAACTAAATCTGTTTCGCCAGCAGCCATAGGAGCTGTACTTGTTTCGGCCGCCATTGCCTGACCTGATAAACTGGCCATAGCTAATGCGAGTGCTGCGCCTGTTAGGCTAGTTTGTGCTTTGGTATTCATGATGTATTCCTTACAATGTTGATTATTATTTTTACTGCTTATTCTTGTTACTCGTCACAAGATTGATTTGCTGCAGCTATCACACTTGTTAGGAGTTATTAGTATTGACCGTGAAGTGGCCCAATATCTTTCATGAAACCTGTAGATAAGTCATTTTGCTGAGTGGACTTGTTGTATTCATTTACAAACATGACTTAATTTTAAAATTTAACTAGATGATATTGTTTGGTTATTATTTTTGTATTTTATTGGGGTAAATTGAATGCTGTCGAAGTAACAATCGATGTTAAGCTAAAAAATAACGACAAAAATCGTCAATGAAGATGAGTTGAAACTACATCAAACTAAAAAATGAAGGGATACCATGCAAACCATACTGATTTGTTTATTTATAGCCATGTTACTGCCGTACGCAGCAAAAATGCCGGTCGCGATGGCGATAACTAAATTGGGCCGCTACGACAATAATCATCCAAGGGCACAACAAGCTCAATTAACCGGTTTTGGTGCGCGAGCATTAGCAGGGCATCAAAATGCATTTGAGTCACTTATTATATTTGGTATTGCGGTATTAACAGCATTGATAACAAACAATGTCACGGATGTGGTGGCATTACTTGCCATAGTGCACGTGGTTGCTAGAGTGGTTTATCATGCTATGTATTTATTGGATTATGGCACGATGCGGTCGTTATCTTGGTTTGTGGCTATTGGTGCGTCGGTAGGGATATTTTTCCAAGCATTTTAATGGCTTTTAGCTTTTATTAATGCCCATAAAAAACGCCTTAACGGCGCGATTTACGGGCATTAGTTGATACTATTAATCGTGAGGGTAATCTAGGCTAATAATACGTTCGTAACCCATTTCGGTTAATTGGTCATTAACGCAATCAAGCAAAAATGTCTCGACTTCACTTTCTGGTAGTTGGTCTTCAAGTGCAATTTGTTGGCAGGCCTCTTTTAATGAAACCACATCATTAACGGGTGCTTGTGGGAGTGCTGCAGCGCTAAAACTCATCGCTGTACCACAGATTAACATTGTGGTTAACGTCGTACGGGCTATACGAAAATGTTGCATGGTTGTTCCTTCTTGGGAGAACTTTGTTATTTTGACAAATACTACTGCAGGTTAGTTCCGTTAGATAGTGTAATTAGCAGGCTTTGTGACCTAATTGGGAGATATTTTTGATGTCTGATATTAATGCACTTCTCACCCAAGTTCGCCATTGCCAAATGTGTGCATCTGAATTAGTTGATGGCGTGCGCCCTGTCGTACAAATTGCTCCTGAAGCTAAGGTGTTAATTATTGGCCAAGCGCCCGGACGCAAAGTTCACCTGTCGGGGATCCCATTTGATGATGCCAGTGGTGATAGGTTACGAGCATGGCTAGGCATAACGAAAGAGGTGTTTTACGACGCTAAGCAAGTGGCCATTATGCCGATGGGTTTTTGTTATCCTGGCAGTTATACCGCCAACGGTTGTCATTCAAAAAAGGGCGCATCAGGGGATTTGGCGCCAAGACCAGAGTGCGCACCTAAATGGCATAACTTATTATTACAACAACTCGTTAATGTGGAGTTGGTACTACTGGTTGGCCAGTATGCACAGCAATATTATTTACCCAACAAACCTAAGACATTAACTGAAACTGTTCATCAATGGCGTAGGTTTGGGCCGCGTTATATTCCTCTTCCACACCCTAGTCCTCGCAATAATATTTGGCTTAGTCGTAATCCATGGTTTGAGGCTGAATTACTTAATGATATTCGTCAGCGAGTTGCGAAGGCATTAATGTAGCCGTTATTGTTTCTGAGCGATAAAATCGATGGCTTGTTGATTTAAGCAACGCTTAGATAAATAAGTGGTACTTTGTTTTAGTGCGATAAGAAAACCCGCATCCGTTTGAGTGATACGATAGATATCGGTCCATAGGATCTGTTGATTAACGTGGGGCGATAGGCTGTTAATACCTTTTTCATCAATGGTTAAACTGACTTTTTCGCCTGCGGCTTTGCTTATCATTTGACGCCATAACCACCATGTTTTATTGAAGCGAATGCTTAAAAACTCAACGACAGCCAAGCCAATAAAAAAGTAACCTAAATAGTAAGTTTCTTTGGTGCTTATTGTTGTTTGGCTTATTGAGTCGATCATGAGTACGACCAAGCCAATTAGGGCAAAAATGGCGGTTTTTAAAAAACGTTTTGCTGATGGATTAACCGTAATGGATTGCTGATAGCATTCTTCGAAGTATGATTTATCCAGCACATATTCGGTAGTATAACTAAAGGCTTGTGACATGATGACCTAATTAACGACAGTAGATGAGCGAGATTATCGCATAGTCATGTGTTTGCTCAAAGTATGACTCTTGGATACGGTATCTTAAAAAGTCACATCATAGTGTCGCTGGTGATGATATGCGGCTTAATTGATGTCAATAAAGCCGCATTATTGATATAGAAATGATTAACTGGTTGTAATGTTTTGCATTAACATTTCCGACAATTGTTGCTGTTGCTCAGGGGTTAATTGCTGATCATCTTTATTCGATAATAAAAATACATTGTCTGCCCGTTCACCGACGGTGCTAATCGTGGCCGAATGAATATGTAAGTCTAATTTTCTGAACGTGTTAGCAATTTGCTCCATAAACTCACTGGTATCTAAAGCGGATACGTTAACTAAACTGCGGGTTGATTTACGTGAGTGCAAAAACTCGACATTGGGCTGATTATCAAAGCTTTGGTGACGTCTTGATTGGCGTTTTTTCTGTAAACTAATGCCTTTATCTAATACTTGATGCAATTTATTGATGACTTGTTTTCGACGTTGTGCACTGGTGATTGGTTTTTCATCAAAATCGAGCACCTTAAATGATTCAACCACATAACCATCTTTAGTGCGGGCGATTTGTGCTTGTTTTACAGAAATACGCAATGTGGCTAATGTATTAAATAACTTAACAAATAAACCAGGGCGATCTTTTGTATACACGAATACATCACTGCAGCCTTTTACCACGGCATCGTCTAATAAAATAAGAGTGTTATATTGATTGTCGGTTACCGGAGCAAGATCATGCTGGAGCATTGCCTGAGTATACCGAGCAATATCATCTGCTTCAGCGTTACTAAAGAAGGCAATAGGTAAGCGCCGCCATAAGTTCTTTATATTTTCGGCATTGTCTTCATCTGTCGCTAATAAATTGAGTGCTTCCTGTTTATGTTCTCTCACTACAGTACGCAGTTGTAGGACATTCTCAAAACCATTACGCAGTGCTTTACGAGTAACAAAGTATAAATCTTTTAATAACGACGCTTTCCAGTCATTCCAAAGATCATCATTTGTAGCTTGTATATCGGCAATAGTTAGGCAATACAAGGCATCTAAACGGGTTAATGTGCCCACTTTTTTGGCAAATGTGTTCACGACTTCTGGATCGTAGATATCCATACGTTGGGAAGTAATCGACATTAATAAATGATGCTCTACTAGCCAGCAAATAAGCTTTTCTTGTGAGGCTTTAAGCCCGTGGAATTTAGCAAATAAACTGGCGTCTACCGCACCTAATTCACTATGATCACCGCCACGGCCTTTGGCTAAATCATGGAATAATGCCGCAAATAACAAGTTAGATTTATTAGACATTTTTTGATAAATATCAGCTGCCAATGCTAAATCTTTATCTAAGGTTTTTATGTCTTTTCCGTAGGTGTAAATATTTTTAAGCACCTTGTGGGTGTGTTCATCGACGGTATAGGCATGAAATAAGTCAAATTGCATTTGGCCAACCACTTCACGCCATTGCGGTAGATAAGACGCTAAAATGCCGTGTTGATGCATCAAGGTGATGGCGAGCCCCATACCTTGAGGATGAAGGAAAATGGCTTTAAATTGTTCTCTACAGCGCTGAAAGTCTTGTAGATCGCCCATTAAACGGCGTCTAACTTGGCGCAGTGAGCGTAAGGTTTCTGCTGTAATACCAATAATTTTGTCATGGTGTATCGCGATAAACTCAAATAACGCCATAATTTGCGTACGATCAATGAATACGGTTTCGTCTCTGACATGGATATATTGATCAACAATTTCGAAGTTTTCATTTAACTCAATAATTTGGGGATTGAGTTGTGGAATAATTTCCCGTTGAAAGTATGCCATTAAAATTTTGTTCAGCTCGCCAATGCGTTTCATGGCTCGAAATAATTGACGCATCATTTTTTCGATGGCGATATTTCCGCTTTCGCCGATGGGCATACCATCACCAAAGCCCATTAACTTGGCTACTTCGGCTTGGTATTGCAGCAATAAACGGTTTTCTGAACGTTGCGCTGCTTGGTGCAAAGCAAAACGGACCCTAAATAAAAAATGTTGGCATTCCATTAACTCGGCATATTCGTCATTGGTTAAAAAGCCAAAGCGACGAAGCGATTGCATATTGGCAACGCCGAAATGTTTACGGGCAACCCAAGTAAGGGTTTGAATATCGCGCATGCCGCCAGGGCTAGTTTTAAGGTTTGGCTCAATACTGTATGAGGTATCTTGCGCTTTGGCATGTCGCTCTTGTTGTTCACTGAGTTTGGCATTAAAAAATGCCTGGCTTTGCCATAGCTCTTGTCCGTAGAGCGCACTTAACACTTCCTGTTGGTGTTGGCTATTACCCGATAAATGGCGAATTTCAAGCAGACTGGTGGCAATAGTGACATCATCTTTACATGCTTCAAATGTGTCATCCAAACTGCGTACTGCATGGCCTAAGTCTAGGCTGAGATCCCATAATTGAGTTAAAAACTCACTGACACAGGCTGCTTCTGCGGGAGTTAATGGACCATTATGAATAATACAAATGTCGATATCAGAGAATGGATGTAGGGTTTGTCGACCATAACCTCCGACGGCATTGAGCGATATACGAGCCGGATCTAATTCGAAGGGGTGCCAAAGTTGGCATAATAACGCATCGAAAAACTGAGATCGCTTGTTCAAAGTGTCATTAATAGCACTTTGAAAAATATTATCTTGTAAAAATTGATCCAGTGACTTAATCGCTTGCTTAAGCTCAGCGGTTGTCATGTCTGGGCGCAAAACTGTACTGGCAGGTTGCGAAGGCATGTTACTCCTTAATTGTGTAGTCCTTTAACAGAATAAGGTATTCTTAATCAAAATGGTATCACTCTATTTAAAGAGGTTTTATGGTGTCTAAGCGAGGTCGGTTAGACCAGTTTATCGCCCGTACGTTACAGATTTCAAAAAAAGCGGTTCGCAATTTACTGATTGATAATAAAGTGGTGGTTGATGGCGTGTTAGTAAAGTCTCCTGATCTTCAAATCGATGAGTTTAGCCATATCGTGTGTAACGCAGTGGTGTTACGCCAGTACCAAAAACAGTATTACATGCTTAATAAACCAGATGGTGTGGTTAGCGCAACTGTTGATGATAAACATCCAACCGCATTAGGGTTAATGACAAACATTAATGTCGATATGCTGCATATTGCCGGTAGATTGGATTTACATTCTACCGGGCTATTATTGTTAACCAATGATGCAAAATGGTCTGCTGCGTTAATGGCGCCAGAGCATAAAGTCGACAAACAGTATTTGGTGACATTAGCCAACCCAATACACCAAGATTATGTTGCAGCTTTTGCCAAAGGGATGTATTTCGAATTTGAGGACATTACCACGCAGCCAGCACAGCTTACTATTTTATCCAGCCATCAAGCTAGGGTGGTGTTGCGTGAAGGTAAGTATCATCAAATTAAACGTATGTTTGGTCGTTTTAGAAACCCCGTAGTGGCTCTGCATCGTGTTTCAGTTGGAGATATATTTTTAGATAAAACCTTGTTGCCCGGCGAATTTCGTTCATTAACAAAAGCTGAAGTTGATAGCATTATTCAGCACTAGATCAACTTTTTTTAATTCATTACATGTTAGTTTATTTTACTCATTACAGCAGATTAGGTGGCATGTGGATATTCAAGCATTAAAGAAAGTTAGTGAGTTAGATGTATTCAGTTTGTTAGTTTTTAAGCTCATTTACGAGACTGGTTTTGCTAATTTTGCAGCTAAAGAACTTGCTGTTTCTGCTCCCAAAATTAGCCGTTGTTTGACATCACTAAGAGCCATTTTTAATGACGAACTCTTTTTTCGTCGCCAACAAGGATTAAAACCTACCCCATTAGCTGAACGTTTATATCAACCTGTATGCCAATTGTGTGACATGCTGAGTAAAATAGAGCGAGTGGCAGATGAGCGTCTAAATAACCATCAGACTCCAATTCTGCATATTGCTGTATCGCCAAGTATCATTACCAGTGTCGCCATTGCATTAAGCAAGCTACCTCGTCATGTGATTGGAAAAGTTAAACTACACAGTTGGCAAGCCGACACGGAAGAGCATATTTACAATGGCGAGCTTGATTTTGGTATAGGTTTTGAAACTCAAGATGCTCATGGTTTAGAGGCTTATCCCATTGCGAGTGTCACGTCGCTATGTGTTGTGGGTAATTCTAACCATTCATTTTGGCAAGGGGATGAAGAGATTAAACTCGATGCTATTATTGATCACCCCATGGTGTATTTACGCTGCAAAGGTTTTAATAATCGCATTGATCCTATAGAGCTTTATTGCCAAACCCATGGCTTATTACTAGACGATGTAGAATGTGTAAAATCTTTAGAAGATTGGTATTGGCATATGCTAACCATGGATAGTTTAGCCATCACTATTTGCAATGAAGGTACATTTGCACAACAGATTCCACAGTTACGAGTAGAAAGACTACCGGACAGTGAATTTTGTAAGCTAAACAGTGTGATGCCTATGCCAAGTTATTGTTTAATTGAACGAGCGGAGCACTACCGCCGTTATTCATCAAATACTAAGCAAATGATAATCGATATCATTAAATCGTTATTGGTTTAATGGTTTTTGATTATTGAATGAGAATCAGTCTACTTAGATTTGTGGGCTGATTTTTTTGAATTGATATTAATGATTATATTTTAAAGACTTACGATTTTTTATTCTCTATCTGCATTTTAATCATATAACAATACCTCTTTAGGGTTACAAAAACTGCAATTAATAGTTTCATTTTTTTGGATACTTAAATCTAGAATTGTTGATTTCTGTTAACGAATTTGTAACCTAACCTCACAGGTTTATGACAGCAAGCGGGTCTTTTTTCTTATTTCCTTATATTTTGTATGTGCAAAACTTACAAATCTAAATCGGGGGATTTAAGATGAAAAATTATAATAGAACATTACTGGCTGCAGCATTTATTGCAGCTTTGGGTGTAACAGGTTGTGGTTCAGACGGCAGTGATGGTGCCCAAGGTGAACCTGGAACACCTGGTACTCCTGGCACGCCTGGCACTCCAGGTACTCCAGCGGGTTCAGTTATTACCACAGTTGAAAACGCTTATGACGTCAACTTAACCTTAGCGCCGGCAGATATTGTCGTTGTGGGTTCTGATCCATTTAGTATTAAGTTTACAGCAACAGCTAAAGGCAGTGGTGGTGCAAATGTTCCTTTCTCAGGCCTTGAGAAAGTTGCACTGTATGTAACCAGCCAATCAGCAAATACAACTGACACTGGTGCGCCAATGTTATGGACAAACCATGCGCTTGCCAATGAATTTGGCAGTAGCATGTATTGTACCTTAACAGGCTCTACGACCGCTCGTGGTGGTGGTGTAGTCGATGCTTGTACATTAGTTGAAGATGAAGCTAATCCTGGTACTTATATGGGGACTTGGGCGCATGATGGTAATGCACCTGTTGTGTTAGCCAATGGTGATGCTAATGATTTAACACGTGTGTTTATTCGTGCTTATGACGTTGTGATGGCGGATGGTACAGGCGTAAGTGGTAAAATCTTATCAACACCAGTTGATTTTATTCCTGCTACTGGCGAAATAGCTGTTTCTGCAAAAGACTCTGTGTCTAATGCTGCATGTATTAAGTGTCACAGTTCAATGGAAGGTTACGCTGATACGGACATGCGAATTGCCAATATTAGTGCTCATAGTAACTATCAAAAAGTTGAAAATTGTGTAGCTTGTCATAACCCTGCTTATGCAGCCGATCAAAACGATCCTGATAAAGGCTTTAACCCTAACTTTAACGCAATGATCCACACTATTCATGCGGGTCATCATATTGCTGACTTTCTTACTGGTGATGCTAAAGACGAAGGATGGGGTGAAATTGGTTTTCCATCTGAGTTAAATGAGTGTACTGCTTGTCACAATAATGGCGATCAATGGAAAGAAAACGTTTATCGTGAAGCCTGTGTTGGTTGTCATGTTACGGTTAACTTTGAAACAGGTGACGGTCACTCTGAGTTCGAAATAGCCCAAGCAGATGATTCACAGTGTTTGAATTGTCATACAGGTAGTTTGAGCCCTAGTGAAGCACATAATGTTGGTGGAAGAGATAGTGCCTCTGAAGGTTTTGCCTTTGAATTCACTTCAGCTGCCGTTACTGCTACTGCGGATCCTTTAATCTCTACTCTAACCGTTACTGCTAACTTGAAGATTAATGGCGTTGATGTTGCTGATGGTACCGTATTAAGTGACTACATGGTTGCAACTAATCGTGGTTTATTAATTGGTAACCTTGAAGCTGATGGAACACCACTTCGTGGTCTTGGTATGTCGGTTATTACTAACGCTGTAAGTATGACTGGCGGTGTATTAACGGTTGCTAAAAACTTTGATTCTAGCCGTTTAGCTGGTCCTATCTATGTTACGGCTGAAGTGCAAGTTTGTGCAGATGGTGATACTGTTGTTAAGTGTACAAAAGATGCAGATGGTAAAATTGAGCAACTTGGTGTGGCCAATAGTGCACCAGTTAAATACTTCAATTTGACAGATCCAAATGCTGCAGAAGTCATTGCTCGTTTTGATGACCCTGAACGAATCACTGTGAGTGAAGCTCAATGTAATAGTTGTCATGGTAACTTAACACATGTGAAAGGCACTCATGGAGCGACAGAGTTTACTCAATGTATGGATTGTCATAACAATCGTTACCCAGGCTCTTATCATGGCGATGTAGTTTATGATACTGGCAAAGTTGATACAGATGGTAATGCTGTGTTGGATTCTGTTGATGGTGTAACCTTTAGTAACCGAGATCTTGTAACTGTATCTCATCGTTTCCATAGTGGTTCTTGGGATGGTGGAGCAATTTACTTTGACAAAGATCTTAATACTGTTGGTTACCCTGCTTTAGCGACTGATTGCCAAGCTTGTCATAAAGAGGGGGCAACGTTATTTGCTGCTGATGGCGGACTTACTTCTGGCAAACGTTCAATTCAAGTCAGTTCGACTGAGTATATTTCTCCTATTGCAGAATCTTGCCGCTCTTGTCATATAAAAGCTTCTGCTCTGTCTCACTTTGAAACAAATGGTTCTTATGTACAAGGTAGCCCAGCAACAACTGCTGATCTACCGATTGAATCATGTGCAACTTGTCATGCTGAAGGTAAAACTTACGGTGTTGATAAAGTTCACTCTGGTGCAGCGAACTAAGTATTTAAATAACTTCTTAATCATCACTTAAGAAAGTAAGTAAGAGGGAGGCAGTAATGCCTCCCTCTTTTTTCGTTTCGTCTATAAGTGTATAAGCACCTCATGGTCATCCGTTATCAGTATTATACCAATCCCATTAAATACCTGGTCAGTTCAGAGTCTCTCAGGTTTTTCAATTCAAGGCACATTGATGTAGAAATGGTTGTTCCCTTTAAATCGATGTAACACAGAAGTGGAATACCTGAGAGACTCCATTCTGGCGGGTTTCAAAGTCCTTCATGCTTCGTTAGATGCTTTCAAAATAGAATCACTATTCGCTTCAATCATCTGCCTTGCCTACAGCACGTTGAACTCCCGCTGAAAGATCACATATTTAATAGGATTGGTATTACCTACAGCTGCCGGTTGTCTAATGAGTCCGACACATAGGTTTCTGTATATTATTTGGTACAGTTATTTGAGGTATGTGAGCTACCAATCGGCAATAGCCAGAGTTGATAATGAGAGCGGAGTATATGAGATGCAAGTTAACGATGGGCAGTTCTATTATGACTTTATTAAAAACTACCAACCTCTTTTGGGAGCAGACAAATAAAAGGGAAGCAATGCTGCTTCCCCGTACTAAACAATATTCAGACTCTTCATTAAGCCATTTGTTGGCGCTGCATCCTTAATAGCCATTTCCCATAGATGAAAATACCTACAGCGGAAATAATCCCAATGGCGGCAATAATATACCAAGCCATACCAATGTTGTTGGCTTGATACAAAGCTTGGGTTAAGGCTTGTGGCTCTTGGCCTGTTACGCTGACTAAGCGGTTAAACGCTTCACCTTGTGGGATGTTAGCAATATCTGTTAGGTTCATGCCATGTTCAGACAAGGCTTCACGAGCGATGCGCTCTTTGGAGGCATACATGTGATAGAGTTTTGGGCCAAAATAACCTTCTAATGTCCAACCTATGCCTTGAGGTAACATCACAAAGCCTAAATACATGGCTTTTTTACCTTCAGGTGCAATGTTACCCATAAATTCGTTTTTCTTGGGGCTGATCATCATTTCGCCGACAGAGAACATGGCGATGGCCAATACAATCATCCAAGCCGCATTAAAAGCACCCACCAAGGCAATGGCTAAAATACTCAATATACAACCGACAAACATGGCGGTTGTAATGCGATATTTTGCCGTAAGTGCGGCAACAATAAAGCACGAGGTCATGATCATCCCTGCATTAAGGTTGAGCATACCTTCTGGCATCACTTTAGTGCCGTCATTACTCAGGCCAAGCCAGAATTGTAATATGCCGTTGCTGGTGCCTTCTGGACCAAATAATGAGGTAACAATCACACTGGTATCAACCCATTCAGCTATGTGAATAGGTAACACATCAAATAATGAGTTATATAAAAACCAAAAGCCGGCAAACACTAACATGTAGTAAATCACCACCGGTTTTTTAAGTTCTCCTAGGGCATCTTTCCATAATGCTTGTTGTATTATTTCACCTGATTTTACTTTACGAGCGCGTTCTAAACGCTCATCTTTACCGGGTTCTTTGTAAGCTAGTAAAAATAGGAAGTTTAATGAGATAATGGCCGCACAGGCATAAAACACATTATCCCAAGACAATTGGCGCATGTGTACAGCAACTAATGGGCCTAAAAAGCCACCAATATTAACTACTTGGTAAAAAATACCCCAAGCCATCGAAGTATTATTACGGTTAGTCGACAGTACTAAGGTACCTTGAATTCCGGGTTTGAATACCCCGGTGCCCATGGCGAGTAACATGGCCCCAGCAAGAAAGCCCCAGAAGCTGGGGAAGAATGCCATGGTTAAATAACCACATATTTTGATGATGGTAGAAACGAAAATGGTTTCTTTGTAGCCAACACGGTCAGAAATCCCGCCGGTTAACACAGGTACAAAGGTTTGCAGTAACGCCCAGACCGATATGATAATACCGTAATCAGTTAAATTAATACCCAGTCCGCCTTCAGAAACTGGGGCTTTAGCGTATAACCCGGCACTGGCTTTCACGCCATAGTAGGCGATACGCTCAACCAATTCCATGCCGCCGACAAGCCAAAATATGTAACCTAAACTGGTTATTGCCGCCCACATACCTAATTGTTTTACTTCACTCAGGTCGTTGCTTGAGTGTGAGTTAGTGCTCATAAGTCACCCTTTTATTCTATGTTTATTTTATTTTGCTAACAAAGGCTGACACTGTACCTAAGTTCGTGGTAAATATCCAAAAACAAAAAACGGATCATGAGATCCGCTTTGAAATTAAGCTAAACAGTGTGAGCCACTAAGCACAACACTTTTTGTATTTCTTACCACTTCCACATGGGCAAACATCATTACGGTTAGGTTTTTTTTCAAATGTTACCGTTTTAGGTTTGTTCAGTATTGCCGTTAGCTCAACAATATCTTCAGCTTTGTTGGCATCAACGGTGATGTTGGCAAACAGTTGCTGCTCTGCAACCAATGCCGCAACTTGGTGTTGACGTTCTTCGGTTTGGACCAACAATTTAAGCGGTAACGCTTCCGTACCTGGTTTTGCTGCGCGTTTGGTGTTGTAACCGCTTTCGCCATATGCTGGCTTTGGTGTTTTACGACCTTTAAAAAAGAATTTATCAGACATGGTGGTGACCCATTAAATAGAATGATGATATTGGCGCAAGCTTATACAGCAAAAACGCAAAATGAGATATTAAAGTTTCAGATTAGTGCAAAATAAAAAACCAGCGATGAGTCGCTGGCTTTTTTGTTTTTGCTTTTAAGTTTATGCGTCTATTTTAGCCAGCTCGATTTTTTGCTCGTTGAGTTTCTCAATATCGCGAGTTAAATCAGTCATTTTTGCGCGTTCTTTATCAATCACCGCAGCAGGGGCTTTAGCCACAAATCCCTCATTAGAAAGCTTACCTTCAATACGGGCTATCTCTTGAGCAAGCTTTTCTAACTGTTTATCAATACGAGCCATTTCAGCCGCAACATCGATCAAACCTGCCATTGGAATTAACAGCTCCATATTGCCAACTAATTGCGTGCTCGACATTGGCGCCGTTTCACCTTCTTCAATAATAGTGATGGTTTCTAATTTTGCGAGACTAGCAAAGAAGGTTTGGTTGGCTTCAAGGCGAATACGATCCTCGTAGCTTACGCCGCGCACTAATGCATTAAGCGGCTTAGAAGGGGCAATGTTAAGTTCTGCACGAATATTACGTACTGCCACAATCACTTGCTTAACCCATTCAAGGTCGGCCATTGCGGTCGCATCAACTTGATCGGCTTGATAAGTTGGGAACGATGCTAGCATGATGGTATCGCCTGTTACGCCCGCTAATGGCTTAACGCGCTGCCAAATCGTTTCGGTAATGTACGGCATAATTGGGTGCATTAGGCGTTGCATTTTTTCAAGCACATTGACTAATGTATGACGAGTGCCGCGCATTTGTGCTTCAGTGCCGTTTTGCATTACTGGCTTGGTTAGCTCTAAGTACCAGTCACAGAATTGGTTCCAAGTGAACTCGTATAAGGTGTTAGCGGCTAGGTCAAAACGATAAGCGGCCATGTGGTCGTCAAAGGTTTTCACGGTTTGGTTAAACAAACCAATGATCCAACGATCGGCTAATGACAACTCCATTGCCCCTGGCTTGCCATCAATCAATAGTTGACCGCAATCTAAAGGTTCGCCAGCTTCATCGCTATCGGGATCCATCTGCACTTCAGTGTTCATTAACACATAGCGTGATGCATTCCATAACTTGTTACAAAAACTGCGGTAACCGTCTAGGCGCTTCATGTCCCAGTTAATATCTCGACCCGTTGATGCCATTGCCGCTAAGGTAAAACGCAGTGCATCGGTACCGTGTGCTTCAATACCCTCGCTAAATTCTTTGCGGGTACTTTTTTCAATTTTTGCCGCCAGCTGCGGCTGCATCATGTTGCCAGTGCGTTTTTCAACTAAGGTTTCAAGGTCGATGCCGTCAATCATGTCTAATGGATCAAGTACGTTCCCCTTCGATTTGGACATTTTATTGCCGACTTCGTCACGGATAAGACCGGTAACGTAAACCGTTTTGAAAGGCACTTGTGGTTTGCCATCTTCATCTTTAATGAAGTGCATGGTCATCATGATCATACGCGCAACCCAGAAGAAAATAATGTCGAAACCGGTCACCAACACGTCGGTTGGGTGGAAGGTTTTTAAATCTTCTAAGTTGTCTGGCCAACCTAAGGTTGAGAAGGTCCATAATGCTGAACTGAACCAAGTGTCCAGTACGTCATCGTCTTGACGTAATACTACAGAGTCAGCAAATTTATGTTTAGCACGTACTTCGGCTTCGTTACGGCCAACGTAGACTTTACCGTTTTCGTCGTACCAAGCTGGTATACGGTGTCCCCACCAAAGTTGACGTGAAATGCACCAGTCGTTGATGTCGCGCATCCATGAGAAGTACATGTTTTCGTATTGTTGCGGTACAAACTTAATTTCGCCGGTTTCTACTGCTTCAATCGCTGTTTTTGCCATTGATTGAACAGCCACATACCATTGGTCAGTAAGCAATGGCTCAATAACTACACCGCTGCGATCGCCATAGGGTACTTTTAAGCCGTGCGGAGCGACTTTTTCAAGTAAGCCTAGTGTGTCAAACTCTTCAACAATTGCTGTACGTGCTTTAAAACGATCAAGACCGACATAACGCTCTGGTAAGGCTATTTCAACCTCTTTGTTTGGTGTGCCGTCGCTGTTAATCACTTCAACAAAGCTGCGTACCGATGCATCTAATGTGAATATATTGTACATAGGCAATGCATGACGCTTACCGACTTCATAGTCGTTAAAGTCATGGGCTGGAGTGATTTTTACGCAGCCAGTTCCAAATTCCATATCGACATAATCGTCGGCAACAATTGGCACTAAACGGTTAACGATAGGCAATAGAATGAATTTGCCAATTAATGACTGGTAACGTTCATCATCTGGATGCACGGCTACAGCGCTGTCACCTAACATGGTTTCTGGGCGAGTCGTTGCCACTTCGAGATAGTCTTTACCGTCGGCAGTTAATGCACCTTCAGCCAAAGGATAGCGGAAGTGCCACATGTGGCCTTGCTTCTCTTTATTTTCAACTTCAAGGTCTGAAATGGCGGTATGAAGTTTTGGATCCCAGTTAACGAGGCGCTTACCACGATAAATAAGTTCATCATCGTATAGGCGAACAAACACTTCTTGAACGGCTTTAGATAAGCCTTCGTCCATCGTAAAACGTTCGCGATCCCAATCAACCGATGCGCCCATGCGGCGAAGCTGTTTAGTGATAGTGCCACCAGACTGCTCTTTCCAGTCCCACACTTTATCAATAAAGGCGTCACGGCCTAAGTCATGGCGAGTTTTACCTTCTTCGGCTTCAAGCTTACGCTCAACCAACATTTGAGTCGCAATACCTGCGTGGTCGGTGCCGATTTGCCACAAGGTATTTTTACCTTTCATGCGCTCATAGCGGGTAAGGGTATCCATGATGGTATCTTGGAAGGCATGACCCATGTGTAAGCTACCGGTTACATTCGGTGGCGGGATCATGATGCAATAATTGCCTTGTGATTCATCGCCGCTAGGCTTGAAGTAACCTTGCTCTTCCCAGTTTTGGTAAAGGGCTTGTTCGATAGACTTTGGGTTGTATGTTTTTTCCATAGGAGCGTTATGTTCTCTATCTAAATTAAGTGTTTATTCGGCTAATGCTTGAGTGTTGGGCGTAATGCCTACATTCTGATATTGACGGTAGCGATTGCGTGCAATGCGCTTGAGTTCGTCATCATTAGCGACAAAATCGATAATATGGGGCAAGTTTACCGCAAAACTGGGCATTTGGTCTGCAAGATTAATCAGAACTTGGCGACTTTTATTTGGCCCTAAGGTGTCAAAACCAATTTCGACTGGCGCACCTGTCACTGGGCCTTCACCTTTTAAGTTGTGTGGTACAAAGGCGTTTGGCTCAAATTGCCACAGTAATTCGTCAATGGCATACGCTTGCTGTTTATCTTTGCAGTGAATGTAGACTGTTTTTTGTTGACGATATTGTTGTTCAGCTAACCTGCAAGCCGCTATATAGAGTGCATCTAATGCACTCATTTGGTTATGATTTTCAGGCATAAGGTAAAATATGGCTTGAGTCATGTATTGATGCTTATAACAGGTTAATAAGTTGGGCTCGAGTTTACACTAAAATCGTCTGCGGGTTAATGACCTCGTGATGCGATATTCATATGATATTGAAATAGATCAATATCCCTAACGTCAGTTTAATAGTGATTATTAATCCGCCATATATCGCTATCATAATGGATTTTCTGCGCCGTTGCGGTAATAGCTCTGTGATGGATGGATGTAAAGGCGATGGTTGATCTGGCGTTAAGCTTGAACTCCACAGTACAAACCACCCAATCGTTAAATTGTAGGGGATGTTATTAATCATTATTTGCTGTTTATGCCATGGGCTTAACAGCAGTAGTCGACTATAAATCCTTTGCTGATTTATCACTATGCTAAAACGGGTGGTGAAACGGTCGTAACAGACATCTATTTTTTGATTATCAATTAAATGTGCTTTGTGTTGCTGACGAGTCATGGCCATTAATTTGCTCCGTTTATTGATTCATTACTGCGGTTTTTAACAATACTGTCGAGCCAATCCATAAACAAACTTAGGCGCTTAGGTAGTTGGCTACGTGAAGGATACAAGATACTCACCGGCATGGGAGCGGCTTCATATTGAGGCAAAATCCGGATTAAACGACTAGTGTTTAAGTAGTCTGTTACCCCCATCTGTGGAATTTGAGCAATACCCAGTCCAGCTAAACATGCAGAGGTATAAGCGTCGGAATTTGTCACTGATATCACACTGGGAACCGTGTGCTGGCAATTCTGACCTTGTTCTACATAGTCAAATTCGGCCGAATTATAATTGATAGAGGCGCTATGATTTTCTGTCGGGATGTAGCCAATCATCCGGTGGTGTTGTAAGTCTGCTAGGGTGTTTGGCGTACCATAGCGTTGGATATAGCTTGGGCTAATGCAGTTGATAATACGATATTGAGTTAAGGGTCTGGCAATTAGTAAGCTGTTACCTTGATTGCCCACTCTGATCAGGCAATCAACCCCAGACTTTATTGGATCGATATGATAATCCGTACTGCTAATGACAACATTGACGTGGGGATAACGCTCACACCATTCGCTTAGTCGAGGTAGTACGGTTTTATTGGCAAAACGACTGGGCATATCGACTTTTATGACACCTCGAACACTGTCATTTTCGTGTTGAAACTGGCTTTCTAAAGCATCGATATCGTGCAATATTTGTCGACATTGTGTCAAGTAGATGGCCCCATCATGGGTTAGTGTCACCCGCCGGGTACTGCGCTGAAAAAGCCGCGTGCCTAATAGTTGCTCTAATGACTCGACGGCAGTTGAAATACTCGATTTAGGTAAGTGCAATGCCGCTGCTGCCTGAGTAAAGCTACCGGTTTGTGCAACGTGCATAAATCGTTTCATGGCTTCAAATTTATTCATTTTCACACCGCTATTGTTCGTATAAAACAAATAATAATGTCACTTTTATGCTGTTTATCATAGTAGATGAGTATTCTATTATCACTGCATCTTCTGTGAAATGAATAAGAGGCGTATATGAATAAATTGGTATTAGTGACTGGCGGTAGTCGTGGTTTAGGTAAGAATGCCGCATTAATGTTGGCGGCTAAAGGTATGGATGTGCTGATCACGTACTTATATAATAAGGAGGCTGCAGATGAAGTGGTTGCAAGCATACGTTGGTTAGGACAAAAAGCCGCTGCATTACCGTTGAATGTTGGCGATGTTTCCATGTTTGGGTCATTTACCGATGAGCTCTCTGAGTTACTAAGCCAATATTTTGAACGCGAGAATATTGATGCATTGATTAACAACGCGGGAATGGGTGAGTTCGCTGCATTTGCAGACACAACTGAAGCTCAGTTTGATGGATTAATGAATGTGCATTTAAAGGGAGCTTTTTTTCTAACTCAATCGTTACTTCCTTTGGTCAATGATGGTGGAAAAGTGATTAATGTGAGTTCTGGGTTAACACGTTTTAGTGAAACGGGGTTCTGTGCTTATGCCATGATGAAAGCGGGTGTTGAAGTGATGACCCGCTATTTAGCATTAGAACTTGGACCTCGTCAGATAAACGTCAATACCTTAGCGCCTGGGGCAATAGAAACCGATTTTGGAGGCGGTGTTGTACGAGATAATACTGCGCTAAATGAGTCTATCGCTTCAAAAACAGCACTTGGGCGTGTTGGTTTGCCGGATGATATTGGTAAGGCAATGCTAATGCTATTAAGTGATGAGGCACAGTGGTTAAATGGCCAGCGTATTGAGGTTTCTGGTGGTATTCATTTGTAATTGATGATCAATATAAGGTGTGTATGATATTAATGTAATCGTTAAAAATAACGGTCATAAATAGTTTGGTATTTACCTGAGGACTTTAATTCATTGAAAGCTTGTTGCCAGAATTTGACAATATCGTCATGGGTGTCATTTGAAAATGCAATATACAAGGTCGAGTCGTACAATTTAATTTGAGTACGCTTTATGGTGTTGATGTCGATATTAGCTGCTTTCGCCAAAAAAGGCATTACAAGCTCGCTCATAGGTGCGACATCAACTCTGCCATAATGAAGCATTTTAAGTGACTGTAGCTGGGCTTTGTCTGTGCTGAGGTTGGTGAATCCCTGCGAATCCAAATAAGTATGGTCTGCATTATCCAGTACAACACCAATATTTTGCACTCGCTTTAAATCTTCTAAATGTGCTAGCGATAGAGCAGAATCACGCTTTTGATAAAAGTACACCCCACTACTTATAATTGGGCCGACCCATTTCATGTTTACTTCCCTTTCTGGTCTTTTAGCAATCAAAAACAAGGCAATATTTTTGTGCGACTTGATAAGTTGTAATGCTCGATTAAATGGATATATTTCGATATCGGCAGATTGCTGGGTAACTTGCATCATGGCTTGAATGATATCGATGGAAAAACCACTTAAACGGCCATTGTCTAGATAACTAAATGGGGGTAAAGGGTGAGTGATAAATTGTATCTGAGTTTTTGGTGCTGCAGATATATTACCTACTGGCATGAAAGAAATGAAAACACTTAGAAATGTATAAAGAAGCAATAAATGAGTACATTTCATTTTGACATTACCACCGCTGATATTATGGGGAAGTGATGGGGCAATTTCATTCAATCAAGTCCTTCTGATTGTGAGTGTTAATAGTAAATTGATTAATAATTAACCTACCATATAACCTTGCAATAGACAAATATATTACTTTATTATTAACAGCTTAAAGCGCTTACTTTGCTTTGTAAATTTTCTTGGAACAACGTATTTGTGTTAATACAAAGGTACAAAAAAGGGTAAAGCAGCTGCTTTACCCTTTTTATATGCGTTAAACCTAAGGTTTACTCGCTAATTTCAACACCAGCGCGGTTAATTAAGAACTGGCTCAAAATCGGAACTGGACGACCTGTAGAGCCTTTGTTCGCACCGCTGTTCCAAGCAGTACCTGCGACATCTAAATGTGCCCAGTTATACTTCTTAGCGAAACGCGATAAAAAGCATGCCGCAGTGATTGAACCTGCTGGACGGCCGCCTAAGTTAGTCATGTCTGCAAATGGGCTGTCTAGCATGTCTTGATATTCATCCCATAATGGCATGCGCCATGCTCGATCACCACTTTGCTCACCAGCATTTAAAATCTCATGTGCGAGAGGGTTATGTGAGCTAAATAAGCCAGATGCATGCTTACCCAATGCAATAACACAAGCACCGGTTAAGGTGGCAGTGTCAATGACGAGTTCAGGTTCAAAGCGTTCAACGTAGGTTAATACGTCACATAACACTAAACGGCCTTCGGCATCAGTGTTAAGTACTTCAACCGTTTGGCCTGACATGGTGGTTAAAATGTCACCAGGGCGATAAGCATTACCTGCAGGCATGTTTTCACAGCCCGCTAACACGCCAATCACATTAATAGGTAATTTCATTTCGCATAACGCTTTCATGGTGCCAATAACACCCGCAGCGCCGCCCATGTCGTATTTCATTTCGTCCATGGCTTCGCCTGGCTTTAATGAAATCCCGCCAGAGTCAAACGTTAACCCTTTACCCACGAGTACAATTGGCTTTTCTGTGCTGTTTACTGCGCCCTGATATTCCATCACTGTCATGATTGATTCGTTTGAGCTAGCACGGCCAACAGCAAGGTAAGCGTTCATGCCTAGCTTAGCCATTTGCTCTTCGCCAATAGTCGTGACAGTAAGGTTTTCATGCACTTCAGCCATTTGACGAGCTTGAGATGCCAAATATGCAGGGTTACAAATGTTAGGTGGCATGTTGGCTACGTCGCGACACAAATGCATACCAGCAGATACTGATGTTCCGTGTTCAATGGCACGCTCACCAATGGTTAATTCACGGCGTGTCGGCACGTTGAATACCATTTTACGTAATGGACGACGCGTTTCGCCTTTACGGGTTTTTAATGCATCAAATGAGTACAAACTGTTTTGAGTACTCTCAATGGCTTGGCGAACTTTCCAGTAGGTGTCGCGGCCTTTGACATGCAATTCAGTTAAGAAGCACACAGCTTCCATTGAACCGGTTTCATTCAGGGTACTGATGGTTTTTGTAATAATTTGTTTGTATTGGCGCTCGTCTAACTCGCGCTCTTTGCCACAACCAACCAGCAAAACACGTTCACTTAATACGTTTGGTACGTGATGCAATAGCAACATTTGTCCTGGTTTACCTTCAAGATCACCACGACGAAGCAGGTTACTGATGTAACCTTCACTTATTTTATCCAATTGCTCTGCGATACCAGACAGACGGCGAGGTTCGTATACGCCGACAACGATACAAGCTGAACGTTGCTTTTCGGGGCTGCCGCTCTTTACGCTAAACTCCATGAGCACTCCTAGATTCTTAAAGACAAAATTTTATATTTATTAGATAATGTTTGCATTAGGCCATCTGGCATATAATCAACGAAAAGGTGACAATTGTTTGGGATTATTAACGAAAAATAGGCGAAAATTGACAGCCAAAATAGATGTTAACCATGACCCCAAAGCACCTTACGCGCTGGTCAGAAAACTAGCAAAACTGCTGAAAGTAGACAGTTTACATGAAAGTTGCTCTGATACCAGTAAAAAGATAAGTTTAGCCACCGGATCCTACTTGTGATTGTATTTAGATATCTTATTAGTGAAGTTTTAAAAGCACAATTTGCCGTACTTTTGGTGTTGCTAACTATTTTTATTAGTCAACAATTTGTGCGCGTTTTAGCCGATGCATCTGACGGCGAATTTCCGGCCTCTTTGGTGATGACATTATTAGGTTTAAATTTGCCTCAGTTAACGGTATTGGTGCTACCGCTTAGTTTCTTTTTAGCCATATTGCTCGCCCATGGGCGAATGTATGCAGAAAATGAGATGGTGGTGTTACACGGTGTAGGCGTGAGTGAGTGGTATGTTACCCGGGTTACCTTATTAGTGGCGTTTGCAAATTTGTTGTTCACTGCTTATTTGGCTGTATACGTAGGTCCTTGGGCTGAAGAACGTCAAAACCAAGTATTAGAAAAAGCACAATCGGAAGCCGGATTAGCAGCCTTAACGCAAGGGCGCTTTCAAGCTAGCCCTAACGGACGGGCGGTTTTATTTGTTGAAAAAATAAATAAAGACAACACATTAGATAAAGTTTTTGTCGCACAACTGCCTGATCCTGAAGATGAAAATGGTTTAACCAACATTGTGGTCGCGAATAAAGGGCGTGTGATTGAAGATGAAATTGGCAGTCAACAATTACAGCTTGAAAAAGGCTTCCGCTATCAAGGCAGTCCTAAGTCACTTGATTTACAAATTATTGAGTTTGGTGGCTATAAAATGGAGATCAAAGAGCAAGAGGTTGATGAACGCCGTCGAAAACTGTCTGCGCTCCCTATCGATCAGTTACTTGATACTCCAGGTCCTGAAGCTGCGGCTGAGTTTCAATGGCGGCTTGCTATCCCTATCGCCATTCCATTAATGACATTGATTGCAGTACCATTAGCGCGAGTGAATGTGCGACAAGGAAAGTTTGCCAAAATGTTCCCAGCCATTCTGCTGTATTTAGGGTACTTTGGGTTAATGATTGCCGGTCGAAAAGCGTTACAAGATGAGGTGATACCGCAGTACCTTGGCATGTGGTGGATCCATGGGCTTGCGTTGATGTTGGGGCTATTGTTGTTAATTAAGGAACGCCCAACAGGAATGAAATTTCTCGGTTTATTAAAACGTAAGCAGGTGGCTGCATGAGAATTTTAGACCTGTATATTGCACGCATGATTATCAGTACATCGGCTTTGTGCTTACTTATTTTAACGGGATTATCTGGCATTATTAAATGGGTTGATCAATTACGTTTAGTTGGCCGTGGTGCATATAGCATGATGGATGCAGGGATTTACGTATTGTTTTTGGTGCCCCGCGATATTGAAATGTTTTTTCCTATGGCGGTGCTGCTGGGCGCGTTAATAGGTATGGGCATGTTGGCATCAAACTCTGAATTAGTGGTGATGCAAGCTTCTGGTATGTCGCGTCTGCAAATTACTCAATCTGCGATGAAAACCGCTATTCCGTTGATGATTTTGGTGATGGCTTTGGGAGAGTGGGGCGCACCTATTGCTGAGAAAAGCGCTAAAGAACTGCAAGCGGTAAAAATATCGGGTGGTAGTCTGATTAAGTCTCATCGTGGTATTTGGGCTAAAGATGGTGACTTTTTTGTTAATATTGGTGAAGTGCAAGACGTTAACACTCTGAATAATATAAGCTTGTATGAGTTTAATGACCAGCAAGAATTAACCAGTGTGACACATGCTGATAGCGCTTCATTTATTAATAACGTTTGGCAATTATCTACGGTTGAAAGCACTACCGTAAAAAATAATCGAGTCATTCGTGATTATCTGGATACCGATATCTGGCAGTCTTCTTTAACCCCAGACAAGCTGAGTGTAGTGTCGGTTAAACCTGAGGCGTTATCAATTAGCGGTTTAATTGATTACTTGGATTATTTACAAATTAATCAACAAGATCCAAGTCGTTATGAATTAGCATTATGGCGTAAAATTATGCAACCAGTGACCGTGGCTGTAATGATGTTGGTTGCTTTATCGTTTGTATTTGGTCCATTACGAACCGTTACGATGGGGGCCCGTGTTTTACTGGGGGTGGTTGCAGGATTTAGTTTTTACATCAGTAACCAAATATTTGGCCCGATGAGTATCGTGTATGAATTACCTGCCGCGGTTGGCGCGATAGCCCCGAGCTTACTTTTCACTGGGTTGGCTTTATATTACATTCGTAAATAATGATTATTTCTTATTCACTGTTTATGTATAAGTCGATGATGTGAAATTGAGTAAAAAAATGGCAACCGTTGGTTGCCATTTTTTTTACTTAACACTTAACTAAGCGCGGTACTACTACGCCCCATGCCAGTTTCGCATTTGATTGGCTTCAACAGATAACACTACCACCTCTGAACGAGTCATCATGTCTTGCAATGCTAATTTGTCATCGTTGATAAGAATCCAAAGATTACCAATACCTAAAATAGACCAAACGACCCGAGCACACGCGGTAATGAAGCTTAGATTTTGTCCATTAGGATGTTGAACTTTAAGCCGCCAGGCGCGCATGCCTAATGTTTGACCACCTTTACTCCAAAAAACAGCATAAAATCCACCAACACAAATGGCTATCCAGAGTTGATAAAAACCATGGTAAATGGGTGTTTTATTGAGTAAGTCGGATACATGTTCATATCCATTCATCGCAATAAGTCCGGTACTTTGCAAGCCGAAGAAAAAACCAAAACCTAACGCTCCCGCTAACATATATACCGCAATCGCAAGAAATGAATCATACATTATCGCTCCTAAACGGCGCACAAAACTGGCCCGAGGGAAATTAGCGTGCTCTGAATTTAACATGGATATTCCTTAAGATTAGCCAATGGCTAGACTTCATCATCTTCGCGAACAAATTTAATGCTAGTAAAACCAAAACGTGCAAATTCAGTTTTACGATACTCTTTTTCTGCTTTGGCGCCTTTTTTAGAGGTCAAAGCAATTTGTTGTTCCATAGCGAGAAATTTTTTCAAATCGATCCCCTCTGCTTCTGCTGCAGCCTCATAAAGATCGTGGTGTATGTCATAGCTAAAGGCGATAGTTTTGGTTTGGCCTTTAAAGGTATAAATCACTTGGCGCGCCATGCGAACTCCTGAAATTAATGTAATTCACTTCTAAAAATAAAAAATACAGCACCTAGGATGCACAATCCTGCCCACAAGTAATCGAGTTTGAGGGGTTCTTTGAGGTACCAAACAGCAAAAGGAACAAACAGACTTAAGGTAATGACCTCTTGCAGAATCTTTAATTGTCCCACGTTCATTACGGTATAACCAATCCGATTCGCAGGAACTTGTAATAAATATTCGAATAAGGCGATCCCCCAGCTCACTAAAGCAGCGATAATCCAAGGTTTGCTATTTAATGTTTTTAAATGGCCATACCAAGCAAAGGTCATAAACACATTACTACAGCATAATAACCCAATAGTGATAGCCGTTGGATGCATGATACAGACCTTATGATAATGACAAATATAAATAACAAGCACCAACAGGGTAACTGCTGAGTGATGCTGTCAACTTGGTAGAAGTTGATTCTGGTTTAAAACCTTGCTGCTGCCAATATGTTTGTGCGCCTTGTACTGCGACAAGCCCAATACCGTTAGCCATCGATGTTTTGGCTTGATTAATGATATAAGCACATAATTGCTTACCAACGCCCATGCCTTGCGCTCTTGGCGAAATGGCCATGTCGTGTAAATACCAGCTGCCAGTGGTGTTATGCTTGGTTATCTCGGTATCTAATGATGGCACATCGCCACGTGGCCAAGGATGCACTAATGCATAAGCTAGCACCGTATTGTTTTGCTCAAACACTAAGCAAGTTGTCGGTGATGCTTGCCATTTACTTTGCATGACACTAAGAGATTCTGGTGTTAACTCAACATAACATTGGGCTTGTATTGCCATTATGGCAGGCCAGTCAGATGGGCAAATGGGGCGTATTGGCATATTGATTAATTTTCGCTTATTTTAGGCTCAATTATACTCAGATACGGCGAAAAATCTAAGCGTAAATCTGTGCTAAAGTAGCAAAAAGTATCAACATAAAAATGATAATAAGGAATATGATAATAATGAGAATTGACTTCTCTTTAGTTGCCAAAAGTGCAGCTTGTTCAGCGATGTTTGCCATGATGGCTTGTGTATCTTTTATGGCAAATGCGGGTGTTGAAGCATTTAAACCTGGGCCTGTGATTAAAAATTATGGCAAAGTGGCTGAAGTAAATAGTAGCTTAGTTATACCGGCAGGTATGAAGTTTAAAGTCGCTTTTGATTTAGGTAACGCATCTAAACCGGCAGAGTTAAACCGCAATATTAATACATTAGCGCGCTTTATTAATATGCATGTGGCCGCAGGAGTTAAGCTTGAAGATATTTCACTCGCCATGGTCGTGCATGGTAAAGCCGCGAATGATATGACTAAGGATAGTTTCTATCAGCTGCTTAATGCAGGGCAGAGAAATGCTAATACTGACCTAATAGCCCAGTTAGTTAAACAAGGGGTTAAATTTTATGTGTGTGGCCAAACTGCTGCTTACTATAATATTACTCAAGACGATCTATTGCCCGGCGTTGATATGGCGTTATCGGCTTTAACAGCACATGCAGTATTGGCGAATGAAGGTTACAGTGTGAATCCGTTTTAATGTGGCGGGGGTTAATAAATCACCTCTTCTCATGATAAAGCGCTTATTAAACAACCTTTTTCTCGCTAGCAGTGTGGCATAACGTCGCTAATCATAGGCGAATGTGTCGAGCTCATAAAAATAACAAGTAATAGGCTGAGTTTGTTATTTTGCCTTACTTATCCGACCGTTTAATCCGAGTTGATGTTAAATACATCTTGTTTAATGTACTTATCTATAATTCGTTGAGTGGTGCCATTTTGTTGAAGCTCTGCAATTGCAGCGTTAATGTTAGGGAGTAATGATAGATGTTCTTTTCGAAGGCGCATCACTAAATAGCCTTTAGAATGAACTGCCGCTAGCGCAATTGGACTGTTAAGCTTTCTGGCCCAATACAGTGCGGTTAAATCACCAGATATTGCACATTCAACACGACTTTTGTGTAGTGCTTTAATGAGTTCTCGTTCTGAAACAAAGTCTACTCGGGTAAACTCTTTATCATCGCGATACAAATATCCTCGCACTGTACCTATTTTTTTACCTTTTATCTTTTCGAGGTTCTGCCAGTCTTGGGCTTTTGAGTTTAAGGTGATGATATTTTCTTGGATCGCCATGATAGGGTCTGATTGGACAAAAAGCGGACCTAAATCTTCATTTGAAAACCAGCTAGGGCTCACTAAGTCGAAATCTAATAAGCCGTTGTCTAGCGCATAGTTAGTTCTTTTGGGAGGGTAATTGTGTTTTTCGATGCCAATATCGGCTTTAGCAAGCAATAACGGCACCAGTTCACCTAAAATGCCAGGGTTATTTGACGAGTGTGGGACGTAATAAGGAACCCAATTACTTGAGGCGTTAACGTTGTATTTTAGAACTGTGTTAGCTTGAGCGACTGAACCACAATAAAACACCACAAAACAGACTATTGCGTTCAAGCATTTGTTCATGGTGATTCCTTGTTTCTAGTCTGCTATTGATTTAATACCAATAACAACCGATTAATATAGATCAAGACAAAGCAAACACAAACTTGGATGCTTATTTTGAGGCATTAGTAGGTAAGTTTTGTGATGTTTGATTAACGATGTTTTCTTGTTACCTTGGCTAAGTAATAAACCTTGTTTTAAAGCCAAACGGGCCAGTAATTTTTCATCCCCACGAACATACATTGAAATTGGCTTGATTATCTTGTCTTCGACAAGATGTTGATTAAATTCTTTTGCTGAAATGATCAAACTGGGCTTTCCGTCACTGTCTAGCTTTAATTTAGCATCAATGTCGGTATCGGTGATCACCACCCATTCCTGTGAAGTGAGATCGGCTAATAGGTTTTTTAGTCCTGCTCCAGAGGCGATAACGCTATTGTTCGCTTGCTGATATTGATCGGCAATGCAAGTGAGTAGTTGTGTGAGTTGTGCTGCAGCACCTTGGCTTCGAGCTTGACGGATCCAGGCGGTTAAATCGTCTGCGACTAGCTTAGAGAATCGTTTTGTTTTTAATGACTCAACCATCCAATTACATAAAAAATGGCTTTCCTGGGCAGGTGTTCTGACCGCTTTGTGCTGTGATGCAGAGGTGTTAATGGCATCAAGTCCGGCAAGCGCTAGCGTGAGTACAGCATGATTATATGTATCGGTCGTCATTTCAACTGGGTCAATAAAGTAGTGTGGCGGCTAGTCTAACGTGTAGAAGGTAATTGCTAAACAGATATTTGTGTCTATTGGGCCAATCATGCGCAAATTGTCAATGTGAAAACATTGCCGTTAAATAGCGGCTTATAACGGTTAACGTTACTTGAGGGGAGGAAACTGCGCCAAGATAGCGCTCACCAGCTTGTTAATGTCTTTTGCTTTATCCTCACCACCTTGATCAAAGTGATACTGACCATTACCACGCCAAATCAAACGTTTGTCGCTGGGGTCGATAATATCAATTTGAATCGTTTGAGATTTAGCGGTGTCACTGCCTAGCGGAATACCGATACTTGTGCCAATGCTCACTCCGCCACCTGAGCCCCAAGAGCCAGAACCTAGGCCAATCGATAATCCGGAATCGTTTTCTTTGTGTTGCGTGCTAAAAGCATAATTGACGAGAAAGTCAGGATTATTTGTTTCAAATACATAACCTTGTTTAAGTAAAGCTTGCTTTATATTGTGATTAATTCGGTCTGCGGTTAATGGATCATCAGTGTGTTTTGCACTGAGTTGATTGAATGTTTTGAGCACCGAAAAGTCGTAATTTACATCATAATCTTGCTTGGTTTTTGTCGCACAAGAGCTTAACAGAAGCAGGCCGCACAGCAGGAAAATTGGTTTACGCCAAACTATCATACGCAGAAACCATTGATTAGAACGCGTTAATGTTGTCATTAAATCCTCCCATTAACTTGCAATAATGTACAAAATTAGCTCAATTAGTATAACCTTAATCATAAGGTTGGCTGAGAATGTCTTTGGATGTGTCAGCCAAAATGTAAAAAACACTATATCGTATATGTTAATTATAAGTGTTAATTTCCAAATTAATAAGTTGGAGTCACATTTACTAATGATGGAACAGTTAAGTTTTTTTGCGGTGCCCAGTCCCTGTGTTGGCATTTGCCAGTCGGACAGTCGTGGCTATTGTGCGGGGTGTCTGCGCAGTCGTGATGAACGATTTAACTGGATGAACTACAGCGAGTTACAAAAACAAGACGTAATACGCTTGTGTGTACAACGTAAAAAGCGCCGTCAGTATGCTATTCATAAAGCAAAACAATTGGAGTTACAAAGTCAACAAACGTCGCATACTCCTGAGTTAGATTTCGATAAAATTGCAGAATCAGAGAGTGATAACATTGACTTATCAGGTTTTAGTTTAGATTAATTACTTTTATATATGATTGGGTTAGGCTTTCATTGCTTGCCAAAATAGCCTGAAACTGGCTTGTCTGTGAATGCCATTATCACCTAAATGCGGATTGTCAGTAAAAAAGCGAATGGCAGCTAAGTATTGTCCATGACAATTTTCAAGCAATAAATCATTTGGGATGTCGGCAATAATCTGTTGTTGCTTGCCTTGATTAATCAAATCGACAACAAACCCTAAAATACTGTTCATTGCTTGTTTTCTTACGTCGGCATCAATGTCTGCGGACATTGAATATTGTAAGAAAAATAGCTGTTTTAAGGGTTGTGCAATGGCCCAGTCGATGGCTTTTTGCCATAGGGTATTAGCATCGCGTTCTATGTCACCACTAAAATGAGTGCTGTTGACCATGTTAGTCGCAAACTCTTGTTTAACAGATAGAAATAGCTGACTCATGATGTCTTTTTTTGTCGGGAAATGATGGAACAAAGTGCCAGTTGCCACCCCTGCCGTGTTTGCTATCGATGCCGTTGATGTCGCGTTAAAGCCTTTAGTGACAAAGAGTTGTAATGCTGAGTCTAAAATAGCTTGTTTTTTATCTGTAGTGATAATGGATGTGCTGCTCATTGAGTCAAAATGCCTGTTTAGGTTGGGGCGGTTTATCTAGCGTTCATTTAGCAAATCAGATTAAATACTGACAGTTTTATTTCGAGATAGCGTCAGTAAGTATTACTGGTTAACGTAATACTTACCCTTGCGACAATGTGGCGTGGTTAGCGCAGGAAGAACTTCATTAGCAGTCGCTGGATCAAGCCACCATAAGGTGGATGGACAAAAATGCCTGTGTTAATTTTACCACTGTTTAATATGGTTTTTGCGTGGCTAAATGTTAAAAAACCTTCTTTGCCGTGGTAGTGTCCCATGCCTGATGGGCCAATACCTCCAAACGGTGCATCATCGGCAGCAACATGGAATACCGTGTCATTAATACACACACCGCCCGAATGCGTTTGCTGCAAAACGTCTTGTTGAGTTTTATCATCAAAGCTCATTAAGTAAAGAGCAAGAGGCCTATCACCTCGATTAACATAATTGATTGCTTCAGAAATATTTTGATAGCCAATAATCGGTAACAAAGGACCAAAAATTTCATCTTGCATTAGCAGCATATCATCAGTGGTTTGAGTGATCAGTTGGGTGGCTAATTTACGCGAGCTTGTTGCAATAGGGTCATCAGTTGCAGATACCACTTTGGCACCTTTACTCTTTGCATCTTCAAGTACTTTTATTAAGCGCTGGTGTTGTCTGTCATTGATAATATTGCCGTAATCTTCATTGCTGGCAAAGTTTGGGTACATTTTATTGAATCTAGCACGGTAGGCTGCAACAAACGCATCAACTTTATCGCTAGGGCATAGTATATAATCAGGTGCGACACAGATTTGACCTGCATTTAAGCATTTGCCAAAAATAAGCCGCTTAACAGCGGTGTCAATTGGCATATCTGGTGCAATAATCGCTGGTGATTTTCCGCCTAGCTCTAATGTCACAGGTGTCAGGTTGTTTGCTGCTGCACGCATCACATGGCGGCCAACCACCGTTGAACCTGTAAATAAAATATGGTCAAACGGCAACGATGAAAACGCTGCGGCAACTTCAGCTTCACCTTCAATTAACTCCACTTCTGACGATTCAAAAATCGTCGCCAACATCTTACGTAAGACTGCATTGGTTGCCGGAGTGAACTCTGACATTTTTAGCATGGCGCCATTGCCTGCTGCAATGGCTGTGGCTAATGGACCCATTGATAACATGATAGGGAAATTCCACGGCACAATAATACCGATTACACCCAAGGGTTGATATTGCACTAACACTTTAGAAGGGGAAAGTAATAGCCCTGCATGGCGGTGGCTTGGTTTCATCCACGACTTTAGGTGTTTGATGGTGTAATTAATGTTATTGATGCAAGGTAGAATATCGGAGATAACGGTGTCGTTTGATGAGCGATGACCATAATCAGTATTTAATGCTTCAATAATGGCTTGTTGCTGATCAAGCAATGCGTGCTTCAATTGAGTTAATTTGGCTACACGCGAGTGATAACTTGGAGCTGGCTGAGCTAAATAACGGCTGCGTTGGGCATCCAGTAATTGAGTTAGCGGGGTAACGGTTTGATCAACGGCCATGTTCATTATTCTTCTCCGGTAAGAAAATGTATATCATTCAGTTTTAATAGTTAAAGCCGACTGATTAGTCGGTCTGATATTATGTTGTATTTTGATCCAAAGCAAGTTTCTGGCTTTGTTTTGATTTCGATCACTAATTGTGTCATGAAGACTGACTACACTTAACCTTGAAAGAGGGTTAACCGCGACGTGGGTACCATGATATAACAATATGTAACGTTCACGTCTTTTTGGAGGATAACAACATGCGTACACGTAATATTTTATGGCCTACTGACTTTTCTGATACTGCGTCACATGCTTTAAGATATGCCATTGAAATGGCTAATCTATATCAAGTTGGCATTCGTATTTTACACGTTGTCGATCAGCCTTTTGGGGATGAGAATTATATGATCCTTGCCATGACACCAGAGGAATTGGCGAAAAGTATGGAAGATGCCGCCGCCAGTCGAATGCATGAATTATTAGGCATGTTAAATACCAACTTAAAGATTGAGACCATTATTCGACGTGGTGATGCCATTACTGAAATTTTGGCAGAAGCGAATAGTGGTGACATTGGCATGGTGGTTATTGCCAGTCATGGTAGAACTGGAATATCACATTTTTTGCATGATAATGTTGCCGAAGCGGTTGCTAATAAAGCTGAGTGCCCTGTGTTGGTGGTCAAATAGTTGTTGCTTGGGGGGCTGGCTAAAAGCTTGACCCCGGTTGGTTTAAAAATGCCACTTCAGCAGCCGTTGACTCGCGTTTTAAGAGTGCATTTCGGTGAGGGTAACGGTTAAATTGCGCAATAATAGCTTGATGTTGGCGTTCGCTCTGTAGATTATTCGGTGCATATTGTGCAAATAATGGTAAAGCTTGCTGGTGGATTTTTATCGATTCACTGTGCATATAAGGCATTATTAAAAAACCAGCTTGTTGTGCCGACAACTGTGATAAACACCCTAGTGCCACAGCTTCTTGGGCTAACGCTAATGCGATATTGTCTGCAGAGAATGCGGCAGGGGTATCGCGATAAATGTTACGTGAAAATTGGTCTAGTACGATAATTTCTGCTAATCGACCTTGAGTGTCTTTACGCCAGTGTTGTAACTCACCCTTGATAGCCGCCTGTAAAGTGGTGCCAAATGTGTTTTTTATCTGTAAATCTAAATCGGTATCTTTTATCCACCATTGTTTGGGGGATATTTGAACAAACCAAAAATCAATAACATCGTTGGCGGTGATCTTTTTTGTGAGTTCCATGATACTAAATCCAATTGGTGTTATCTTGGGTTGTTGCATTGAGAGACCGTGAAATAATGAGTTCTGCTACTGATATCGGTATATATGGAAATACTAGGGATCCGCTAGCTAATCCTATTTCAATATAGGCCAGTTTAGATCGCTTTTGGTTGCGAGTTTGGGTTATTTTAACGTGTTGAACTTTTTCAAATGCAATCCGTTTCCATTGTTGACCGAAAAAACCAGTGTGTTGCCAAATGACTTGGTCACTTATTACATAGCCCCATTGTTTGTAACGAATGTAAGTTGCAAGCACCAACATAGTAGTGAAAAACCAAATAAACTCAAAAAAACCAATACTTTGATTGTCATAATAACCTATGGTTGTGAGTAGGGTGACCGCAAGCAGTGGCCAAATAATTCGTTTGATTAACCAGTTGATATGAATAGGCGTATACCTTTTAGGCAATGCGGTGGCGCCGCCACATAGTTGGGGGATTTTGGCTAAAAGTGATTCAACTTCATCGGACTTTACACTCGGTATTAGCATGTGCTGTTTCGTTTTTTGTTCGACTTCATGTCCTTTTACCTGCTTGAAATATAAGGTCCAACGATTAAATAATCTGGCCATAACAGGTTGTTGAACATGGATTAATTGAATACGTTTTATGGATAATCCATCTTGTTGATGTGAAATTACCCCACCGCTTCGTTGTAAAGAATCATCATGTTTATCGAGCTGATATGGATGATATTTTAATATTGCCGCAAGAATAGAAATTAACGAAAACAGACTGTAAATCACAAATAAGGCCACGATGACCATGATGGTCTGCAAGCCTATATTCTGATGAGTTTGTTGCTGGAACCATAACCAAAACTGTTGTGCGAGTGGGGAGCTGAACATTTTATCCCAGTCAATTTGTCCTGCTATGGGGCCTGCGATGACGGCAAACCAGATAAAATTATTTTGATAGAAACCAAATAAGATTAAATCACTTAATCTTTTACGCACTATTGGTTGAGTATTATTAATGTTTGCTTGTGTATTGTCCTGCTGCTCGTCTGCTGAAGTTGTCTCTGCATGGCTTAAATTTAATAGTAAACGTTTTAATGTTTGGGCCTGTTGTGTATCTAAGGCGGCTAAATGAGCTTCGTCTTTTTTAGACCCCGCAGTTTCAATAATGAGGGTTCCGAGCGACAGTGGTTTAAAGTAAAACGGTTGTTCATAGCGGATGTTTTGGATTCGACTGAGAGGAATTTCATCCTTTTTAGTAAATATTAAGCCGCGCTTGACTTCCAGCTGATGGTGATTAAGACGAAAACGAAATTTACGCCATTCAATTATCGCGAAAAGTGTCACCAGTATAAGTAAAACACTCGACGCTAAAATGCCCCATTGCATATCAAAGCCTTGCTGCCAGCCCGTATAAACGATTGGTACGATAGCGAAACCATTACTAAACACATTTTTTAAGGTGCTAAAAATATAACTGACGATGGACCAGGCTGATAGTGCTTGCCACTGTTGTAAATGACTCGTCGCAGTATTGATATCTGGCTGGGCGTCAACACTATCGGTTGTATCAGTAATATGCTTATCTATTGCTAGATTAACACGAATATCTGCAGTATTGCTTGGCTGGTTATGGCCTGATGTTGCCGATGGCTTATCCATTGAGATTATCCTGTTGTTGAGGATGCTGAATAGACTGGGAGGCTATCTCAATATTAGTTGACGTAGGTTTGCGAGTATTGTCACGTAATGGGTGATTTGCTGCGGCTTGGGTCAACAAATGTTGACGTATATGTTCAGCTAAATCGGCGTTAAGCCCTGGTAGATCTATTTCAGCTAATCCACTGCCTGCGCTAAAACATTTTAGGGTCACTATATTGTATTTACGCTCGATAGGCCCTTGAGATAAATTAACATGTTGTAGCCGAGTGTATGGCAGTGCCGTAGTTGCTACCCAAAATAAACCTTTACGGAGTACCATTTCATGATTAAACAATCCGTAAGCAATTTTGGAGGCTTTAAGGTGGATAAGCTTAATCATTAGCGCTGCCAATACACAGGCTGATAACAAGCCGACTGTTGCTATCGCTAATGGCAGCGGTTCAGCGATGAATAAAAATGCAGTTAAGATTGTTATAATAACTACGGCCACGGTGCTACTTATTATCAGTACTAGTTTAGGGTAATTAGGATCAATATTACTCAGTGGTAAGTCGGCAAGCTGAATATATTCATCTTGAGATAAACGTGGACCGTGGTTGTATGTATGGGGCAATGTTTCTTTTGTCGAATCATCACTGATCGTTGTTGGCTCATTAAATTGCGGTTGTGCAACTGGGCTCTTTAAATGCGGCGGCGTATCCATGTCTATTCGTTTCCTATAGGTTATATAGTGTAAAAACTATACCAGATTGTCTCTACTTAGGTAGTCAGGGTTATTGATAATGCTCTTATTACCCTAAATTTGCGATTAATTAAGCCACTATGGCTTCACTCAAGCAATAGTGCTTGCGTGATTGGCTACAGATACAGTAATTTCAAGTCAATGATGTTAACAAAATAGGATGTGTGAAGAATGTTTTTCAATAATGGCGTGATTAATAAGTCACAAAAAGCATTTTTACGAAAGTTGTATTTAGCGCACCTACTGGATGAAGAACAGCACAATTTATTGAGCTTACAAAAATTGACGCTTATGCCCAGAAGAACGTTGCAAGATGCCATTGCTGCATTTGTTGATATCGGTATTGAAGTGGATTTTGTGCAACAAGGTAAACGCCATAATGACGGTTATTACCGTATTTCAACTTGGGGTCCAATCAGTAGCGCGTGGGTGAATAGCCATTTTAAGCAAATTAAACAGCATCTTGAGGTCGTTGATGAATCTCTAGTCGCTCGTTAAGTGCATCTTATTCATTACTTAAAGGGTCATTCATGACAATTCAGATACTGTTATTCAATGGACAAGGTCAATTGTTGTCTCAAGGCGATGATAGTCTTATGGCCGAATATGATCCGCAACAGCATTTGATATGGGTAGATATCACAGGCCAACATAGCCAACAATTTTTTAAACAGTACCCTTACTTTGGTATTGATCACCTGGATTTTGAAGAAGCACTGCGGGAACGCCATCCTCCCCAGTTTGAAGAATTTAGTAGCCACTCGTATTTGTTAACCCACGAACTAATAGACCGTGAAGAGTACCTTCTGCTTGAACGCAGCCAGTTATTGCTACATGTCAATGAGCGTTTTTTAGTGACTCAGCACTTAAAGCCCTCTATTAGTGTGAATAAAGTTATCCAACGGATCTGTTCTCAAGGTTATCTCGATAGTGTTGAAATGAGCCGAGTGAGCTTTGAGTTGATGCGCCAAATTGTGATTGATTATTTGGCGGTGATGTTGGCATTGGAAGAGCGTTTAAGTGAAATTGAAGATGAAATTTTTGAGGTGTCTTCTGATGATTTGTTAGCAGAGTTAATTGCTTATAGTAGTAAGTTGCAAAAAGCAAAGCGTTCATTTAGTTATCACGAAGAAATATTGCAACAGTTGCTTCGGGATGACAGTCACTTGCATATTAAGATGGACTATGAACAATTGAGTTATTTGTATAATCAGTTTGAGCGATTATCGAGCCGAGCCAGTCTTTACCAAGGCTTAGTCGATAGCTTAATTAATGGCTATATATCCGTTAGTGCCCATAAAACCAATCGAGTGATGATGACGCTCACCATGGTGACCGCGATTTTTTTACCGTTAACATTAGTTGCTGGTATTTATGGGATGAACTTTGACAATATGCCGGAACTGAAATGGCAGTTTGGTTATTTTGCGGTGTTGTTGCTGATGGCTATTATTGTGGTATCGGGTTTATGGATTGCTAAAATAAAGCACTGGTTTTAAGCCACTAGGTTGTCAATAATCGGTTTGAAGATTTTAACTCGGTTGTTCTCTTCGTATTAAAGGAGGCGTTTTGCTGGTATTTCAACATGGGTTTGATTTCGAAGAGGTCGATATAACGCCATCGTCACATGTTCAAGTGTCCGACCCTGTTTCCGCCAACCATATGGAAGCTCATACATTACACCCGCCAGTAACACTTATTAGAGGTTTTTTATCAGCCAAACAGCAACAACTTTTACTGGCTGAAGTTGAAGGTTATCCTTTAGAACGGGTTGCAATTGAAGTATATGGTAAGACGCATCTTATTCCCCGCACTCAAGCCTGGTTTGGTGATGCCGGATGCGATTACCGCTTTTCTAAAGTGCAAATTTCACCTTTACCTTGGCCAAGGCTATTGAGACGATTACGAGATAAATTACGTGTTGATTACCACTTCGATAGTAATGCGGTGTTAGTTAATTATTATGCCGATGGGCATGATTGCATGGGCTGGCACAGTGATGATGAACCTGAAATTGTCAGTGGTTCCGCGATTGCTTCTGTCACCTTAGGCGCTACACGAGATTTTGTGGTGCGCCATAAATATCAGCATACCAAAGTCAATTTTGCTTTAGGCTGCGGTGATTTACTGATTATGCATGCTGGGATGCAACAAACTTGGCAACATGCGTTGCCTAAACGGCTAAAAGTGACAGAACCTAGAGTGAACTTTACGTTTAGACATATTGTTCCTGGTTTTTATTATCGTTAGTGTTAATGCTCGAAAAATTAATAAGTAAGCTAGGGCCTGTAGATCTTTCAAGGTTGGTTTTGCAGCGAATTGTTGGTCATTTGTACAAAGAAGAGACTCTGTGGTGTAGTTATACCAATCCCATTAAATATCTGGTCAGTTCAGAGTCTCTCAGGTTTTTCAATTCAAGGCACATTGATGTAGAAATGGTTGTTGCCTTTTAAATCGATGTAACACAGAAGTGGAATACCTG